>NZ_QUEL01000020.1:0-58183 GCF_003478145.1 Clostridium sp. AF29-8BH
GTGCCCAGTAACGGAATTTGCCGTGGCTTCGCATTTAAATACGGCAAATTCCTGCTGCCACCACGTTTTCTTACGGCACTTTCGGTTCCAAAAGTGCCTACCCGTGTACGGTAACGTTCTGGTTTCAGATGTGCTGGATAGGTTTATTTTGTATCGCAAAATAAAAAGACTTGTGGTATACTTGGAAAAAATGATAAAACTTATACAGAGAGGCAGAACGTATGATCAAGATTATAAAAGAAGCACAGGTTCGAAGCGAGGAAGATAATCGGAATCTGCGAGAGACCGTGGCGGGGATTATTGGTGAGGTCCGGGGGCGCGGGGACGCGGCTCTGAGGGAGTACAATGAGAAGTTTGACGGATGTACCGTGAATCGCTGCGGGTCAGCCGGGAGGAGATTGATGCGGCTTATAAGGAGCTGGGCGAGCAGGAGCTGGCGGATCTGAAAGCGGCGCATCACAATATCGAGGCATTTGCGAACGCGCAGAGACAGACCGTGAAACCGCTTGACAATTTCAGCCCGGAGCCGGGAGTCTTTTTAGGACACCGCATCATTCCGGTGGAGTCCTGCTGCTGTTATGTGCCGGGCGGCAATTATCCGCTGTATTCGACGGCGCTGATGTTAGCGACTCCGGCGAAGGCAGCGGGTGTAAAACGTATCACCGCCTGCTCTCCGGTAGTGCGGGGAACGGGTCATATCAATGCCAAGACGCTGGTAGCGATGGATCTGGCTGGCGTGGATGAGATCTACGCACTGGGCGGTGCACAGGCGATCGCAGCATTTTCCTATGGAACTGAGAGCATCAAGCCGGTGGATATTATTGTAGGGCCGGGTAACCGCTTCGTAACCGAGGCGAAACGTCAGTGCTACGGGCAGGTCGGCATCGACTTTGTAGCCGGACCGAGCGAGGTCCTGGTAATCGCGGACGGAAAAGCGAGCGCGAAGGTGGTAGCGGCAGATCTGCTGGCACAGTCCGAGCATGATGTCAATGCGAAAGGCATTCTTCTGACAACCGATGAGGCATTTGGAAAGAGCGTGATTGAGGCGGTAGAGGAAGAGCTGAAGATTCTGGATACGGCAAAGATTGCGAGACAGTCCTGGGATACGTTTGGAGAGATCGGTGTGGTAGACAGCCTGGACGAGGCAGTTCAGTATGCGAATGAGTATGCACCGGAGCATCTGGAGATCAACGTGGAAGATCCGGATGCACTGATTCCGAAGCTGGTTAATTACGGTTCCCTGTTTATCGGCCAGAATACGGCGGAGGTATTTGGTGATTATGCTTCCGGAACCAACCATACACTTCCGACTCTTCGGGCGGCACGTTATACCGGCGGCGTCTGGGTTGGTACATTCTTAAAGACCTGTACCCACCAGAGCATGACCCCGGAGGCATCCGCGCGGATCGCACCGCTTGTATCGCGTATGGCGCATGGAGAAGGATTATTTGGACATGCAGCGGCTGCGGATGCAAGAAAATAGGAAAAATAGAAAATAATAGAATAAAACCCCTCAGATGCTGCAGCATCTGGGGGGTTTTGTGTTTCAAAACATACCGCCTGCTATTCTTGTCTTTTATTCCGGATAAACCAGTCTCTCCGGACCAATTCCATCTAAGACTTCGCGCAGAAAGCGGTCAGCCAGCCAGTTTGCCATCGGCAGGTTCATATCGAGGTAGTTGCCGCAATCTTTTGCACAAGCACCCGGAACCTCGTCTTTGTAGTCGCGCATGAAAGTAAAGAGCGCTTTCATCAGCGGCACGATCTCCTCGGATGTCAGGTTGCCTGCGAGAAGCAGGTAAAAGCCGGTGCGGCAGCCCATCGGTCCGAAGTAGAGGACGCGGTCTTTCCACTCCTCGTTATTTCGCAGCCAGGTGGCAGCCAGGTGCTCGATGGTGTGAACCTCCGCCGTATTCATGACTGGCTCATAGTTGGGGCGTGTCATGCGGATATCAAAGGTAGTGATGACCTGATCGCCCACGCGATCCTTGCGGGACACATAGACGCCAGGGAGCAGTTTCAGATGGTCAATGGTGAAGCTTGTAATTTTATCCATGAAAATACCTCCAAGTCAGTTTCATTCATCCCTATTATAAGGAAATAACGCGGATCAGACAAGGGCTTTATTTACCCAGAACCGACAAGATTCTACATGTTAAATGCATAAAAATGCATAAATCATGCATAAACCATCCGAAAATGAATAAAAAACCTCTTGACGCATAGAACCTACCTATGCTATAATCTTTCAGAAAATGAACAAAGGCGTTCATGGGCTCTGCTCATGGACGCCTTTGTTGCAGAATCAGACAATTTATAAAATACGTCTGTAATGATGCAAAAAACGCATCTGAGGAAAAACAGATTTGCTCAAATGTGAGGCTATTGAGAATGAAAAAGTAAACTGCCTGCATGAAGCTATTCACAGGCGGGGTACGAGAGAGAAAGGAATGGTGACCAGATGGAGAAACCGGTATATCTTCTGTTGGAAAACGGCGACTATTTTGAGGGAAAAAGCTTTGGCGCTCCTTTACGTGAAGTGACCGGAGAAGTCGTATTCACAACCGGTATGACAGGATACCTTGAGACGATCACAGATCCCAGCTATTTTGGACAGATTGTCGTTCAGACATTTCCGTTAATCGGAAACTACGGAGTGATTCCGCAGGACTTCGAGAATGAAGAGGTATATTTATCAGCCTATATCGTAAAAGAGTGGTGTCAGGAACCTTCCAACTTCAGATGCAGTGGGGATCTTGACACCTTTTTTAAAGAAAGAAACATTCCAGGCGTCTATGGAATCGATACAAGAAAGCTGGCAAAAACCATTCGTGAATCCGGTTCGATGAACGGCTGGCTGACCGAGGTGAAGCCGCCGTATGATGCGAAAAAGCTGGAGGAAGTGAAAAACTTCCACATTACAAAGGCAGTTGAAACCGTTACACCAAAGAAATGTGAGATCAAACCGGCGGATGAGAAAGAAGAGTTCCAGATTGTGCTCTGGGATTTCGGCGCAAAGGAAAATATCATCCGCGAGCTGACCAGGCGCGGATGCCGCGTGGCTGACCTTCCGGCAGGTACGACGGCGGAGGAGATTCTGGCGATGAATCCGGACGGAATCATGCTTTCCAACGGTCCAGGCAACCCAGAGGACAACCCGGAGATCATCGAGGAGATCCGAAAGATTACGAAGGCTGGAAAACCGATGTTCGGCATCTGCCTGGGACACCAGCTGCTGGCGATTGCCAAGGGCGCGAAGACTGGAAAGATGAAATTCGGTCACAGAGGTGCGAACCAGCCGGTCAAGGATCTGACGACCGGACGCGTCTACATCAGCAGCCAGAACCACGGCTATGAGGTACTGCGCGATACGCTGCCGGAGGGCGCGGAGGAGACATTTATCAATGTCAACGACGGCACCTGCGAGGGCATCACCTACCACGATATGCCGGCATTTACCGTCCAGTTCCATCCAGAGGCGTGTGCAGGTCCGAAGGATACGGAAGAGCTGTTTGGGCGTTTCATTCAGATGATGAGAGATTATAAGAAAAAGGAGGGCGCGTCATGCCGTTAAATAAATCCCTGAAAAAAGTTATGGTAATCGGTTCCGGCCCTATCGTCATCGGTCAGGCGGCAGAGTTTGACTATGCAGGAACGCAGGCGTGCCGGGCTTTAAAAGAGGAAGGTCTGGAGGTCGTTTTAGTAAACTCCAACCCGGCAACCATCATGACGGACAGCGCCATTGCGGATCACGTATACATCGAGCCGCTGACCCTGGAATTTGTCAAGAGAATCATTGAAAAAGAGAAGCCTGACAGCATCCTGTCCACCCTGGGCGGACAGACCGGACTGACACTGTCCATGGAGCTTGCCAAAGAAGGTTTCTTAAAGAGCCACAATGTAACGCTTCTCGGCGCGTCCCCGGAGACCATCGATAAGGCGGAGGACCGCCAGTGCTTTAAAGATACGATGGAAGCTATCGGTGAGCCGGTCATTCCGTCCAAGGTTGTCACCACCATCGAGGATGCGCTTGATTTTGCCGAGGTTATTTCTTACCCGGTTATCGTGCGTCCGGCCTTTACCCTGGGCGGTACCGGCGGCGGTATTGCGGCAAATAAAGAAGAGCTTTACAACATCGCGGAGGCGGGTATCCGCCTGTCACCGATCAATCAGATTCTGGTTGAGAAATGTATTTCCGGATGGAAGGAGATCGAGTTTGAGGTAATGCGCGATGCCATCGGCAACGAGATTACGGTCTGCTCGATGGAAAACTTTGACCCGGTCGGCGTCCACACCGGCGACTCCATTGTTATCGCACCGGCTGTGACGCTGGCGGATAAGGAATACCAGATGCTTCGTTCTGCAGCGCTGAATATTATCCAGGCGATGGGCATCGAGGGCGGCTGCAACTGCCAGTTTGCGCTGAATCCGGAGAGCTTTGAATATGCCGTTATCGAGGTAAACCCGCGTGTATCCCGTTCTTCCGCCCTTGCTTCGAAAGCAACCGGATATCCGATTGCCCGCGTGGCAACCAAGATTGCGATCGGTTATCATCTGGACGAGATCCCGAACGAGGTAACCGGCGAGACGATGGCATGCTTCGAGCCGGCCCTTGACTATGTAACGGTTAAATTCCCGAAATGGCCATTTGATAAATTCGTTTACGGACGCCGGAAGCTGGGTACTCAGATGAAGGCAACCGGCGAGGTTATGGCGATCGGCCGCAACTTTGAGCAGGCGCTCATGAAGGCAGTCCGCGGCGCGGAGATCTCCCAGAACAGCCTGAACATGAAGAAACTGGCGCCGATGAGTGTGGAAGAGCTGAGAGAAAAAATTCTGGCGCAGGATGACGAACGTCTGTTTGCAATCTATGAGAGCTTCAAGCGCGGCGTGACCGTTGCCGAGATTCATGAGCTGACCAAGATCGACGAGTGGTTCTTAAATAAACTGATGCATATCCTGTCCCTGGAACGCCGGATGCAGTCTGAGACGCTGAGCGATGCGCTTTATATGGAAGCCAAACAGAACGGATTCCCGGATGCAGTCATCAAGGAGATGACCGGGCTTTCGGAAATCAAGCATGTTCCGGCATGCTACCGCATGGTTGATACCTGCAGCGCTGAGTTTACGGCAAGTACCCCTTACTTCTACAGCACCTTCGGCGAGGAAGATGAGGCAGAAGAATTTATTAAAGAGAATGCAAGCGGAAAACCGGTTGTTATGGTATTTGGTTCCGGTCCGATCCGTATCGGTCAGGGTATCGAGTTCGATTTCGCCTCTGTTCACTGCGTATGGTCGTTAAAGAGAGCCGGTTATGAGGTTGTCATCGTAAATAACAACCCGGAGACCGTTTCCACCGACTTCAACGTAGCAGACCGTCTGTATTTTGAGCCGCTGACACCGGAGGATGTGCTGGATATTATCCGGATCGAGAAGCCGATCGGCGCAGTTGTGGCCTTTGGCGGACAGACAGCGATCCGTCTGACAAAATGCCTTGTAGAGAACAATATTCCGGTTCTCGGCACTCCGGCAGACAGCATCGATATGGCGGAGGATCGCGGACGTTTCGCAGCCCTGCTGAAAAAATTAAATATGAAACAGGCAGCGGGTCAGACCGTTTACACTGAGGATGAGGCAATCCAGGCGGCAAATCATCTGGGCTATCCGGTTCTGATGCGTCCGAGCTATGTATTAGGCGGACAAAACATGATTATCGCGTACAACGACGCCGATATTCATGAGTATATGAAGATTATTCTCTCACACAAGATTGAGAATGCGATCCTGATTGATAAATACCTGATGGGTACCGAGCTGGAGGTCGACGCGATCTGCGACGGCGAAACGGTTCTGATTCCGGGTATCATGGAGCACATCGAGCGTGCGGGTGTCCATTCCGGTGACTCCATCGCGGTATATCCGGCATTTATGCTGACCGAGAGCCAGAAAGACCGTCTGGTGGACTATTCCATCCGTCTGGCGCTGTCCATGAATACGAAAGGCCTGATCAATATCCAGTATGTCCTGCATGAGGATACGATCTATATCATCGAGGTCAACCCGCGTTCGTCCCGTACCGTGCCGTACATCAGCAAGGTAACCGGCGTGCCGATGGTTGATCTGGCAACCCGCATCATGATGGGCGAGAAGCTGGCTGACATGGGCTACGAGACAGGCCTGTATCCGTGCTCTCCGTACTACGCAGTCAAGGTTCCGGTCTTCTCCTTTGAGAAGCTGTCCAACGTAGACACACAGCTCGGACCGGAAATGAAATCAACCGGCGAGGTACTGGGTATCGCCCGGACGATGGAGGAAGCGCTGTTCAAAGGCCTGGTAGCAGCCGGATATACGATGAAGCGCGAGGGCGGCGTCTTAATCAGTGTCCGCGATACCGATAAGAGCGACCTGCGCGAGCTGGTTAAAGAGTATGTGGCGATGGGATTCCACATCTACGCGACCTCCGGTACTGCAAGCCGGTTAAACAGCGTCGGCATTTCTTCAACGTTAGTCAAGAAGCCGAAGGAAGCCAAAGAGGGAGAGGAGACGACCATTTCCCTGCTGGAAGAAGGAAAGATCAGCTATGTAATTTCCACTTCCAAGACGGGACGCCAGCCGGGACGCGACAGTGTCCGCCTGAGAAGAAAGGCAGTCGAGCTTGGTATTCCGTGCCTGACATCGCTTGATACCGCGGCTGTCCTGGCGCTGACACTGGAAAGCAAGTACAACGAGGACAACGTTGAACTGGTAGATATCGCGCACATTGCACATGGTGCAGCGGCTAGAAAAGAGTTGAGCCAGATGGAAAAACCGGAAGAAATCCAGATTCCGGGTTATGTGCTTCAGGAGCATGAGAACGACTAAAAAGAACGATGGTCTGCATGGATTCTGCGTTTTGAGGGTTGCGGAATCCGTGCAGGCTGAAATCTTTTGTGAAGGCAAAATCTGACAGAATCATATATGACGGAAAAAGTGGATTAATTTCAAAGAAAGGAAGAGGAGGAAAAGCAGATGGCAAAATTTATTTTTGTGACAGGCGGTGTTGTATCGGGATTGGGGAAAGGTATTACAGCAGCGTCTCTGGGACGTCTTCTGAAGGCACGAGGATTTAAGGTAGCAGCGCAGAAGCTGGATCCATATATCAACGTCGATCCGGGAACCATGAGCCCGTATCAGCACGGCGAAGTATTCGTAACAAACGACGGTGCGGAGACGGATCTGGATTTGGGACATTATGAGCGTTTTATAGATGAAGATTTAAACCGTTATTCTAATCTGACGACCGGTAAGGTCTACTGGAATGTGCTAAATAAAGAGCGCCGCGGCGAATATCTGGGCGAGACGGTACAGGTGATTCCACATATCACAAATGAGATAAAATCATTTATCTATTCCGTGCAGGAAAAGACCGATGCGGACATCGTTATCACAGAGATCGGCGGAACGACCGGCGATATTGAGTCACAGCCGTTCCTGGAAGCCATCCGCCAGGTGTCCTGCGAGGCGGGACGCAGCAACTGCCTCTTCATCCATGTAACCCTGATTCCGTATCTGGAATCTTCCGGCGAGCATAAATCTAAACCGACCCAGCATTCAGTCAAACAGCTGCAGTCCTTCGGCATCATGCCGGATATCATCGTGGCGCGCTGTGACCGTCCGGTGGACGATCCGTCCATTTTCCGCAAGATCGCACTGTTCTGCAACGTCAAAGAGGACTGCGTCATCGAGAACCTGACCCTTCCGGTTCTCTACGAGGCACCGATCATGCTGGAGGAAGCAGGACTTGCCAAGATCGTGCTTCGCGAGCTGGGCATCGAGAAAGCGCCGCAGGAGTGCGATCTGACGGAGTGGAAACATATGCTGGACCGCATCAAGAACAGCCGCAAGACGGTCAAGATTTCCCTGGTCGGCAAGTACGTCAAACTGCACGACTCCTATCTGTCGATCGTAGAATCCCTGCACCATGCCGGATGGGAAAATGGCGCGCAGGTGGAGATCAACTGGGTAGATAGCGAGACGATCACCCCGGAGACGGCACCGGAAATCCTGGGCGGTTCAACCGGTATCATCGTGCCGGGCGGCTTCGGCATCCGAGGCATCGAGGGCATGATTGCGGCAGCTGATTATGCGAGAAGAAACAATATCCCGTACTTTGGCATTTGCCTTGGTATGCAGATCGCGGCGATCGCATTTGCCAGAGGCGTGTTAGGCTATGAGGATGCGAACTCAACCGAATTTGCGCCGGACAGCAAGCATCCGGTCATTGCCCTGATGGAAGAGCAGATGGATCTGGCTGACATGGGCGGAACGATGCGTCTGGGTGCATATCCGTGCCGCATCAGTCCGGATACGCTGATGATGAAAGCGTATGGAAAAGGTCTGATCGAAGAGAGACATCGCCATCGTTATGAATTTAACAACAAGTTCCGGGAAGTTTATATGGAGCATGGCGCTATCTTTTCCGGACAGTCTCCGGATGGTACGCTGGTAGAGGCGATGGAGATTCCGGGACATCCGTTCTATCTGGGAGTTCAGTACCATCCGGAGTTCAAGAGCCGCCCGAACCGCGCACATCCGATCTTCCGGGAGTTTGTGAAAGCGGCTCTGGAGGTAAAGGAAAAAAATTCTTAAAATATGGAGAAAATAAAGTATGAAGATCAACGAAAACTATAAAAATCTGGAAGAAAGCTATCTGTTTTCCACCATCGCTAAAAAAGTAGATGAGTACACCAAAGCCCATCCAGAGGCAAAAGTAATCAAAATGGGTATCGGTGACGTAACCCTTCCGATCTGCCAGAAAGCAGCTGACGCATTTGCAAAAGCAGCTATGGAGCAGGGCAAGGCGGCTACGTTCCATGGATATGGTCCGGAGCAGGGATATGATTTTCTGCGCGTAGCAGTTCAGAAGTATTATGCGTCCTTCCAGGTTGAGGTGGCGGCGGAGGATATATTCATCAGCGACGGCGCGAAGAGTGATGTCGGAAATATCCTCGATCTCTTTGATGCGGACAACACGGTCCTGATCCCGGATCCGGTATACCCGGTTTACATGGATACGAACGTGATGGCAGGCAGAAAGATCGTATTTATGGATGCCAATGTGGAAAATGGCTTTCTTCCGATGCCTCCGAAGGGGCAGAAAGCGGATATTATTTATCTCTGCTCCCCGAACAACCCGACTGGCGGTGTGTACAACCGTGAGCAGTTAAAAGAGTGGGTTGACTATGCGAACGAGCAGGATGCGATTCTTTTATTTGATGCGGCGTATGAGTCCTTCGTAGCAGATCCGGCGCTTCCGAGAAGTATTTTTGAGATTGAGGGCGCCAAGACCTGCGCGATCGAGTTCTGCTCCCTTTCGAAGCTGGCAAGCTTTACCGGAACACGCTGTGGCTATACCGTGGTTCCGTCTGAATTAGAGCGCGGTGGCTCTTCCATCCGCAAGATGTGGCTGCGCCGCCAGACCACCAAGTTTAACGGCGTTTCCTACCCGGTACAGCGCGCCGCGGAGGCAGCTCTTTCACCGGAGGGCATGGCACAGTGCCGCGAGCACCTGGATGTATACCGCACCAATGCGAAGATCATGACCGAGACCTTAAAAGAGCTTGGCATCTGGCACATCGGCGGCGAAAATTCACCATATATCTGGATGCAGTGCCCGAACGGCATGAAATCCTGGGAGTTTTTCGACGATCTGCTTGCCAAGGCAAATGTGGTCGGCACACCGGGCAGCGGATTTGGTAAGAATGGAGAAGGATTCTTCCGTCTGACTGCATTTGGTACGACTGCGAATACAAAAGAGGCAATGGAGCGGATCAAGAAGGTTTACGGAAAATAAATAGCTCTATTTTATAAATGAGGGGGCTGGTGCATCTGGGGCATTGTTATCCTATGCACCGTCCCTTTTTTGCTGAAGCAGGGAGGTGAGGACCATGGTGACCTTAAACGATTATCTGTATTCCGGCGATACGATGTTTAAGATTTTAAAGAATTACAGCCGGGATTTGAAAGCGGAGGCAAAACAGACAAACAATGAGATAGACCTGATACATGCAAATTTTCTGATTCAGATCCGGGAGCTTTTGGAACACAATGATTTCCTGACGACCCAGTCACAGAAGATCCGGGAATTTTATATTCATATGGCAAAGGAATATCCGCTTCTGGCATTTAACTTTAAGGGAAGAATCAAGTCGCTGATCCGCTCGGAGGCGAAATTTAATGGATATATCGTCGAATATATTTATGACTGTTATACAGAACATAAGGCATTTCCGTCGATCTCCGATTTGAAGCAGAGATTGAGCTGTTTCCGCGACCTGATTGCGTACCGGATCGTGATTTCACTGCCGAAGTGTTACCTGAAACCGGGGGAATCGCAGCAGGAGGCAGATATCCGGTACCTCTACCAGATTGCGAATGAACTTCCGGGATTTCTGGAGGAACGCGGGTTTACGGCGGAACCGGCTTACGGGGTGAAGGAGAGTACCTCCCCGTTGATGGATGAGGAGGTAAGGCCGTACTACCGTGATTATGTCTGCGGAAATAGTTCGGATGATTACCAGTCTCTGCATATTACGTTTTACGATAATTGTTCCAGAAGTTATGTGGAGGTACAGCTTCGCACAAAGCACATGGACGATATCGCGGAGATCGGCGTGGCCAATCATTTAAGCTATGAAAAGCGCCAGGAGGGCGAGCGGGCCAGGCGGGATGAGATACCGGAAGGTGCATGTATTTATTTTGATGAGGCATATGAACGCTGCCAGCGCCTGGTATCTCTCAATTTAGCTGAAGTGGATGTCAATATGTTTTCGGCGATCAACAATGACCTAGTCAATGACGGCTGCGGGCTGTACCGGGGGCGGCTGATTCTGCCGTATGAGCATTTGTCGAGGCATCAGAATGAGCTGGTGGATTGAGGGAGTTCACGGGCAGGCATGAATCCGGTTGCGAATAGTTGACGAAACGGGAAGAATCATATATAGTTGCCTGTAAAGGAAAAATGACCGAAAATGATAGGGAGGAACCAGTTTATGGACCATACATCCTGCCGCCTGCGTCTGGCTGCTATCGCCGATGCACCTGCGATACTGGAAATTTATGCACAATATATGGACACGCCGATCACGTTTGAGACGGAGCTGCCGTCCCTGGAGGAATTTGAGGGGCGCATCCGGGCGATCACGGCAGAATATCCGTGGATTGTCTGCGAGGATGAAACGGGCAGAATCATTGGCTATGCATATGGGCATAAGCAGCTTGAGCGCGCGGCGTACCGTTGGAATGTGGAACTTTCTGAATATCTGGACAGTCGGGTGACGTCGAAGGGCATCGGCAAACGGATGCTTCTGGTGCTTTTAGAGCTTTTAAAGGCACAGGGCGTCCACACAGTCTACAGTCTGGTGACAAGTCCGAATGTGAAGAGCGATGCGATGCATAACGGATGCGGATTCCGGACGATGGGAGTGTGCAAAAATACCGGTTATAAGAGCGGAAAATGGCACGATGTTACCTGGTATGAGAAAGCGCTGCTGCCATATGAGGACGTGCCGGCGGAGATGATTCCGATTGGGGAGATGGAGAAGGAGACGGTAGATAAGATTTTGGCGTCTTTTTGAACAGAGACATAAAACAAATCTGCATAAAATAAACAGGGCGTGTGAAAAAGGAATTTTCCATTTTCATACGCCCTCATCCGTTCTCTTTTATTCACCAGCGCCGTAATGCGCTGTCCATTCATTCACTCAGATTAGTTGAAGTATCTCTTTAACAGACCCTCAAATGCCTTGCCATGTCTAGCCTCGTCACGAGCCATCTCATGAACGGTGTCATGGATTGCATCCAGGTTAGCAGCTTTCGCACGTTTTGCAAGGTCAAATTTGCCTTCGGTTGCGCCGTGCTCAGCCTCTACACGCATCTCCAGGTTCTTCTTGGTGGAATCAGTTACAACCTCGCCGAGAAGCTCTGCAAACTTAGCAGCGTGCTCAGCCTCTTCGTAAGCTGCCTTCTCCCAGTACAGACCGATCTCCGGATAGCCCTCTCTGTGAGCTACACGTGCCATCGCCAGGTACATACCAACTTCTCTGCACTCGCCTTCATAGTTAGCTCTTAAATCTTCGAGAATATCCTCGCTGACACCCTGTGCCACACCAACTACGTGCTCAGCTGCCCATGTCATCTCGCCGGACTGCTCTTTGAACTTGGAAGCCGGAGCGCCGCATACTGGACATTTCTCCGGAGCAGCCTCACCCTCGTATACGTAACCACATACTGTACAGACAAATTTCTTCATAGTCAATTCTCCTTTTCTAAAATAAATTTTTAATTTCGTGTTTTATAGAAACAATAAATAGATAGTAAAGTTGCTTGCAACCATTCTGTTTCATAGGAGCTTTTAAAACGAAATCGTTTATTTAGCTTGAATGAAATCAGTAATGATTACTGATATTAAGATATCATAGATCCCTGTGTTTGTCAATGGAAAAATAGAAATAATTCTTATTAGTGTTTTTTCCCTTTCAGACACTCATCGCATATCCCATAGAAAAACACGGTATGGTCGTCGATCGTTCCCGGCACAAATTCTTTGGCGGCTGTCTCCAGCTCCTTGGTTGCTTCCATCGGAATATCCATGACCCGTCCGCACTGGCGGCAGACGTAGTGGTAATGTGGGGATGTATCATAATCGAAATGATCCGTGCCGTCGCCGCAGGACAGCTTCCGGATCTCGCCCAGCTCAACTAACAGGTTTAAATTGCGGTAAACGGTTCCAAGGCTGATATTCGGAAACTGTTCCCGGATGCTGGTGTAAAGGGCGTCGGCGGTCGGATGATCCTTCCGGCTCATCAGGCAGGCTTTGATCGATTCGCGCTGACGGCTGTATTTTAAGGTTTTCATAAGCGACACTCCAATCCTTATAAATAATATTGATAATGATTATTATTTATATTATGCGTCCTGACACGATGAAAGTCAATCTTTTTTCAAAGATTTCCGTGAGAAATTTTACTATGAAAATTCTGCCGCCGATTAGGCGGCATGGATTCAGGGATGCCAAATGCGCCTGCCAGAGCTTTCATTGTGGGGCACACCTGACTGCTAGGCGCATGAAGGTTTAGCATCAAAGTTTAACATTACCGATGCATAAAAGATCCCGTCCTCATACCGGAAATCCACCAGGCCCTGGTACCGCTCAGCGATCGAACGGATGGAGGCGGTTCCCGTGCCGAACCCGTCATGTTTGGTCGAGCGGAACCGCCCATTTTCCTCGATCGGCGGATGGCAGCAGGTGTTGTCAACGGCGATCACGATGTGACTGGCATCCTCCTGAGCGCAGATACGGATAAACGGCGCGCTGTCCGTACATTCCCGACAGGCGTCGAGGGCATTTTCCAGAAGATTGCCGAAGATCGAGCAGAGCTCCGGCTCACGCAGCGGGAGAGATGGCGGAAGCTGGATGCGGACCGAAAAATCGACCGACGCCTTGCGCGCCTCCTCGCCGTAATAGCTGATAATCGTGTTGACCGCATAATTTTCACACCAGGTCCGCGCGGTGTCCGGCGGAAGCGTCATACGGTATTGTTCGATGTAGGTCTTCAGATCCTCCGTTTTCCCGCTTTGCAGGTAATGTTCGATGAGATTTAAGTGCTGGCGCAGGTCGTGGCGCGCCTCCCGCACCTCTTCGATGTGGCGGGAAAGCTGCTGATACTGTGTGTACTGCATCGCCAGGAGCGTGTCCTGCTGCGCCGCGCGTTCTTCCAGCTGCGCCTGCTGTCGGACAGCATTGAGCGCTTCCAAAAGGACATAGTAGATAAGAATCGTCATAGCAAAAAGCCAGAGCCGCGTGAGGATAAAACGGAACTTGCGGACAGTATCAATGTTTAGATCAAAGTTATAAGCGCAGATAATCAGGGTACATGAAAATGGAATAAACCAGACTTTCTGCCAGAATGCGGAGCTGTCTACCTGAAAAACGCGTTCCGTGGCATTTTTCATAAATTTGAGCCCGAGCGGGAGCGTCAGAAGCAGAAGAATCGAGATGAGCAGCAGGCTTTCATCACGGAGTGAATAATAGGTAATGCTGGGATCGTAAAATAGACGGCTTTCCAGAAAGAAACAGATGCCGCGGACCGTGACAAAATAATTCAGGATGAAGTCTCCCAGAAACAGAAGTTTCCAGAAATTAGCCTTCACACATAAAAAATAGATCGCCAGGGAAACGAGGGCAAATACCGTGTCGGTGACGCGGGTCGGTTTACCGTGGCTGATCAGGTAGGTATACAGGGAGGACTGGAGCAGCTGACCGATAAAAATGAACAGAATCAGGATTTTGATCGGAAATCGCAGCTGCTTTTTAAATGGCAGAATCGATAAAATAAAAAAAGGAATGGAATAGACTGTTTCACAGAGAAATGCCTTGCCAAACACAGACCAGTTCATAGAGTACCTCCCTTCCGCAATGTGTCAAATAAGTAGGTTGCAAATGCTTCTTTTGTCTCTTTTTTCTTCCGGCGGCTGCAGAAAAAGCAGCTGCCGTTTTTCAGATGGACAGAACCGTCCTCGTCCACCGAGGCAACCTGTGAAAAATTGATAAGCAGCCCGCGTCCGCTCATGTAAAAACGTCTGCCCTTCGGGAGCAGCGACATTAGCTCCGAAAAAGAAATCCGTGTGGCGGTGTCACCGGAACTGGTGTGGATGATCAGCCGGTGGTTCTGCGTCTCCGCATACAGAAAATCATCAAGCAGAATCCGTTGCGTGGATGCCTGTCCCCGTCCGAGCGCCGCCTGAATTTCGATGTAGGCAGGCGCGGCGAGAAATGTCCGGATCTCATCGAGACACCAGGCAAGCGCCTTTTCCTCAACCGGTTTTAAGAGATAATCAAGCGGATGGGCACGGTAGCCCTGCAGCGAATAATCGCGTTCCGATGTGGTGAAAACGATCGGGAGACGTTGCGCGCTCTTGCGAAGCTCCAGCGCCGTGTCAATGCCATTGCGCCCGTTCCGGTCCAGCATAATATCCATAAAAACCGCATTAAAAAGTCCCGGGCGGAACGCTTCCAGAAACGCCTCGCCGCTCTCGTAGCAGTCAAAGTGCGCCGTTTCCCCATGCTTCTCCAAGTTCTCCTGTATCAAATGAATCAGATGATTCTGATCTATCTTCAAATCTTCAACAATCGCAAAATGCATCAAAGCTCAACCGCCTCCTTTATTCAAAACCGTGACCATTTAGGTCGAGGTTTGACCGTTTGCGTCGATGTGGTTTTCAGTAAATCGCTCATTTGGTATGTTTATAGTATAAAAGTTATGACCCGAAATGTAAATGAAATATCGTTACAGAAAAATCAAAGTAGCTGTGTGTGAAATGTAACAAATCAAAAAAGGCAGGTGGGATATGGTACGGGTAGTGATATATGGAGAAAAACCGACCGACATTGAAGGACTGGAAAAAATGCTGCGTGAAATATTGACTGAAAACCGCAGATGGCCGATGATTCACACGTATATCAGCGATCTGGACGCATATCTGCACTTTGTAAAGGGGAATCCCTACCTCATTATGCTGGCGTCCGTCCAGGGCAGACAGGGAGCGGAAATCGTAGAAAAAATCCGGGAAAACAACCCGGCGGCGTCCTTGATCTGGCTTTCCGACCGGGACAATGCCCTTGAATCCTGGCGGATCCATGTGACTGCATTCGGGGTATTTCCGACGAAAAAAGAAGAATTAGAAGAACTTCTGGCGGCGTGCAGCGAAAGCTGCTGGATCGGAAGAAAAAGTATTTTGTTCAAGTGGGAAACAGACTGAAATAGAAAAATTCGCTCAGAATAAATGGAGGAAAACAGCATGAAAAAGAAATATAAGCGTGCCCTGGCAGCGGCGCTGGCGGCGGTGATGATATGGAATACCTGTGACTGGCACCCGCAGGTGCTGGCAGGCAGTTCGGTGCAGTATATCGAGGAAGTGAAGGAGCTTTCGGATGAAATCCTGCATCAGGAGGTTTTGTATGGAACGAAATATAAGGATCTGGAGCTGCCGGACAAGCTGAAGGTGCGGGTTTTGGCAGAAGAAGCATCGGATGAAGAAGACGGTGCAGAAAAGATTGCTACGCCGTCGGAGCTTCAAAGCGGAGACGGTAAAGTGGAAACAGAAAAAAAGTCTCAGACGCTTTCTTCATCTGAAACAGATGGTACAGTTCGGAAAGCATCCCCATCTGAGGCAGATGCTACAGAAAAATCGGAAATAGGGGGGGTGGATGACACTGAGCAGAAAGCATCCCCATCCGATGCGGACGGGACGAAAACCGATAAAAACTGGAAGGAAGTAAAGGTCCGCTGGGTTCTGGATGAGACCTTCAGTGAGAAAGATACATACGACGGAGAAACACCGGGTACCTATGTGTTTGATGCGGAATTGAAAAGCAGCCGCTATGAACTGGATACCGGCTTTTTGCCAAGCATCGAGGTGACGGTGCTGCCAGAAGAAAAAGGTCCGGCAATCATCGGATTTTCGGAGTTAGATGAGACAGTTGCGGTGCAGAAGCTTCCTCTGGGTGCCAAAGAAAGCGATATCATCCTGCCGGATATACTGGAGGTTGAGGTGGAAGAGGCGGATGAAACGCTGGCGGAAGACAGCCAGAATGTGCATCTGGTGAAAGCAGTGGATAAGGGCACAGAGAAAGATACAGATGCGGAAACGGCAGTCTGGCAGATTTCAGGCATAACCTGGAAACTGGACGAAGAGCAGAGTGATCTTCCGGAGTTTCACGGCGGCATTTCCGAAAAAGACTATTTCGAAGAATTTGACGAGGACGGAGAGCCGGTCGAGACTTCGACGAAGACCTGGGCGGGCTATGAGGAGGCAAATCAGGACTACAACGGCTGTGCCTATGTCTACACACCGGTTCTGCCGGAGGAATATCCGATGGGAGAGGAAGCAGAGCTCCGGAAATCTGCGTTCTCGTAGGAGAGATGCAGCTGATGACTCTGGCAGGCGAGGAGTATGATCTGAATAATGAGCCGCTACTCATTAATAGTGCTAACAAAAATGAGTTTAACGGAAAAACCATAACCGGCAGATATTGCCCTACCAATCGACCGGAGGCCACTTATACAGACATCAAGGGCGGCATCATAATTGATAATGTTACGGTCGATCTGACGATTAAAAATGTAACGATCCAATCTGGTGGAGCCAGAGGATGGAATCTGGCCGGTATTTACTTGAAAGGCAATGCCCAGCTGAATCTGACCTTAGAAGGAACCAATACACTTGTGGGACTGGATGAGGGAGCCGGAATTGAGGTGGGAAAAGGAGCAACACTGGTTATTACGGAGAATAGTACCGGAAGCCTGAAGGCAGTGGGAGGTGCCTATGGGGCCGCCGGTATCGGAGGAAAAGGAACAGCAAGTGACGAAGGTGCAGATAATAACTGTAGGACAGGAACGATTATAATCAAGGGCGGAACTATCGAAGCTGAAGGTGGAGCTTATTGGGTTTCCTATTCGAGGGATTATCATGGAGGAGCCGGAATCGGAACCGGTCGCTATGGAATCGGCGGAACCATTAAAATACTGGGTGGAACGATAACCGCAAAAGGAGGAAGGCAGACAGGAGCTGGAATCGGAGGCGGAATGGGTGGAAGTGTAGACACGATCGTGATCGACGGGAGGAAAGACGAAGCTCCCAATATAGCCGTATCTTTTTATAAGAATGAAAAATCAGAATATCTGGGAGCTGCCATCGGCAGCGGATGGAATGGAGTGACTGATTTAAAATTATCCTGTGGCGATATCCAGATATTAAGTGGATCTGTGAAGGTAACGGGTGGAAATATTGGTTATGGAGAGTTATGGCCTCTTGATGGAAATGGAATGGAAGGCGGCAGTGTCACTATTTCCGAGGAGGTGCAGCTGGAGCTGCCGCTTGAAAGCAAGATTGCGCCCCGAGGAGAAGAATGTACCTACGGGAAAAAAACATTCCAGATCACCGCTTATGATAACCAGCTACAAAATGAAACCTATCAGGCTGACATAGCCCTGTATTGGAAAAATGATACAGAGAGAAAAAATCCGGTTTATGAAAAAAGCACTCAGATGACCGTCTCAGGATTCAGGGGAACGATACCGGATATAACCCAGTGGATGGGCTATTCCGGAAATATGCAGATGGTTGTAGCGCTGGAGCCTTCCGGTGGCGGGACAGTTAAGACGATGGAGGGAAGCGTTGTTCTAAACAAAGGAAAGGATGAAACCATCTCCGTCACGCTGGGAAAAGCCGCTTACCAGAAGGCAATGGATCTGACCATCCATGATGGCCGTTTGAGGGACGATAAGAATTATACACTGACGGTTCAAATCGGGGAAGAAGCAAGTGAAGGCGGCGCTGCACCGGATGTAGTAACCTATTTATCTCAAAAAGCTTCCGGTTATCAGATAAAGACTGGTAAAGTCAGCTGGTATACGCCTCTGTCCGGAGAGATTCCGGTATCGGTTCAGGTACAGGAAGAAGGAGAAAATACGAATAGCTTTACAGTAACCGGATCCCTCTCGATGAAGTCAGAGAAGGAAACGAATCTTTCCCTTACCATCGGAGAATCCCTGTATCCTGTCCGGTTCCACTTCTACTCATCAAAGGTGCAGGCGGCAGAGAATGTATCCCTGACAGCCGAACGGCTGGCTGGAGCTGCTTCAGAAGCTTCGGTGGATTTAAAGCAGGACAAAGGCCAGTTTGCCTTTGACGGGAAGCTGACAATTGATGAAGCAGCAGGCAATCATGCATATGCTCTGGCATATCTTCCGGCCGGAAATTACCGGTTTTTGATAAATACAGGCATCAGAGAATTAGGCAGCTCCGGTGGAAGATTTACTATAGACAGCGGAACGGTAAAGGCAGAGGATGCAGGAACGGATATCATCATATTAAATGATGCAGAGGCGTTGGAGGGAGAGCTGGATCTGTCCCTTGGAAATATATCTTTTTCCGAGGAAAATGGTCAGTTGGCAATTTCATATTCTAAAACAGATGATTCCGGCAAGGTGGTTACAGCAAGGCTAATAGACCAGTCCTATGATAAATGCTATCGGATCACTTCATCTGGGAAAGTAGAGAATTATCATCTCTCTGTGAATACCCCAGCTTCCGAGGAATTAAAGCTCGTATTAAGGAACCTTACGATTACACCGGCAGAGGCTATCGCACCGATTCAGATAAACGGAGCGTCCCATGTGACTACCTATCTGGAAGGGGAAAACAAGATTTTGATTAATAAATCAGGGAAATCTTCATCTTCACCTGCCGGCATCAGCGTGGCAAAAGGTGCGAAGCTTACGATTGACAGTGAACCGGAACAGCAGGGCTCCATAGAGGTGCTCAATAACACAAAGGTAAGCAAGACGGGTGCAGCAATTGGAGGAAATGTAGGACAGGATACAGGAATCATTCACATCAAGGGGGGAACTGTAATTGCAAAAATGACGGATTACAATCCTAGGGGAGCTGCCATCGGTGCTTCGGCAGGAAAAAGTGTAGAAGAAATACGGATTAGCGGAGGAGTTGTAACTGCAAAAGGTAGTTGGGGTGCCGGAATCGGAACAGGAAGTGCTGATAGCCAGGAAAGAACCGGTAAAATCGTGATAGAAGGCGGAACGGTGAATGCAAGCTCGGAGAACGGTGCCGGAATTGGAAGTGGTATTGGATATGCCCGTAGTAAACCGGCGATAACTGCAGAGATTGAGATTCATGGCGGAATGATTACAGCTTATTCTGAACGGGGAGCCTGCATCGGAAGTGGTTTGGATAGTTCGTCGAAGGTGCTGATTGACGGTGGTACCATATGTCTGGATAAAAAAACGACAGGGTATAGGAAAGTAGCACATATTGGGATGGGAGAAAGTAGTAATACACAGGTACAAACTGATGTGACGATTACGGGTGGAACGATCTGTTTGAAGGAGGCGGATGGATATATACCGCGACCGATCATTTATGGCTGGGAGCAGGTAGGCAAAACGTGGCAGAAGAATAATACAATAAAAGATGGGAACGGTACCCCGGTTTATTACACCACAGCGGATCTGACCGGTATCTATGATAATAATACACTGGTTGGAGATGCAAGTATTGAAGAAAGCTCCTACGGCTTTCAGGATGTCCGGACAGATTCCAGCGGAAAGCTCTATATGTACCTTCCGGCTTCGGAGGCAGTGAAAGCCTCCTTTGGCGGTGTGGAATTTACCGGAAAGGTTGAGGCAGGTAAAGATGAGAATGTATTGGAGCGTGAACAGACTTCTATTGATTATCAAAGGGAAGTCCTGAAAAATACGGCTCTGTATGAGCTCGAATATGCGGAATCCGAGAATTCTGCAACTTGGACAAAGATCCCGGCAGGAGGCGAAGCTTCTCTGACGAAAATTCTGGACAATCAGCCGGAGAATGCGAGAGAGATTACCCTGTATGTGCGAAAGGCAGCCGCAGGTTCCACAGCAGGCGAAGCAGCCGCAATAACGATTCCGGTAAGACCGGCAAAACCGGATCCGATACAGATAACAAATGTAACGAAAGACAGCTACCTTATTAAGGCTGGGACGGCCGTTTCCGGTTGTGAGTACGGAATTTCAGAATCCGTGGATGGCGAGCTTCAGTGGCAGTCAGGGACTTGGTTTAAGAATCGGAAGCCGGCTAACACCTATTATATAACCCTTCGTGTGAAAGCAACAGACAACAGTTTTGCATCGAAGTCGGCTGATCGCTTATCTGTGACAACGCCGGATATCTTACGGTTCCAAGGTCCCGCTGGCGACGTATCCTTTGAAGCGAATGGAACCTATGGACAGACACTTTCAGAGATTCCGGTACAGCTGGCAGAGGGATTTCGGGTTGTTAATTCTAGAGGAACGGAGGTTTCTGGAGAATGGAGCTTCAGTAAGGAGCAGAAAGGAACGCAAGCTTCCTCCATTTATCCGGAGGTAAAGGGAACCACTGCATATCAGGTAGAATTTAGCCCGGAGGAGCATCGGAAGGGCAGTATGGAAATAGTTTGAAAAGAAGTGTGATTCCGGAGATATCTCCGAAAGAGTTAACCGCAGTTGTTACGACACCTATTGAAAAGCCTTATGACGAAAATACCGACATCGCATTAGCGGCGACGGTAGCGATAGGAACTCCGGGTCAGAACTATACCATAAGCGGTCTCAAAGGACGCTTTGAAGATGCCAATGCCGGAATCGATAAGACGGTAACCATTGATTCCTCAGAGGCAAAGGTTGAGACAGGCGAGAGTGCAGTGAATCTGCAGAATTACCGTATCATATATCCAGCCCAGACCGGAACCATCCATCAGATACAGGGTTCGGTTTCAATCGATTCGCAAGCATGGACCGGAGAAAAAACCTATGGAGACGACAGCTTTTCCTTGACAGGTGTGAATGTAGAGGGAGATGGAGCTCTGAAATATGAAAGCTCCGATGAAAAGGTTCTCACCGTGGATGCACAGGGACAGGTGACCATCAAAGGAACCGGTTCTGCAAAGGTAAGCATCACCATGGCAAAGGGAACGAATTATCTCGGTACAAGCACACCGGCAGAGGGAACCATAACCATTGAAAAAGGAACCCCCACTCTTACCTTAACAGCTGTGAACCGGACGACCGGAGTACAGCTTGCGAAAGGAATTCTCGGAACAGAGAAAGAAGATTTCGACATCATTGCCAGAGTACAGGGAGTTTACCAGGACAAGCTGCAGGGTTATGTTCATTTCTATGATAATGAAAATCCGGATGCAGATATAGTTTCGGTAGGGGAAGATGGAACCGCTGTACTTAAGTGGACGAAGCCGGGAGAATCATTTGTAGGCACCCACGCAATCAAAGCCGAGTTTGATTTTGGTGAATTTGATACGTGGGAATCCAGATACAACACAACAGCTCCGGCATCCGTTGCATTTGAAATCAGTAAGGTAGCTCCACCGGCAGAGGATAAGCCAGAAGACTCCGACAAGCCAGATAACTCCGACAAGCCAGACCAATCAGGCAGCCAGAGCTCTTCCTCCGGACGTGACAAGTCTTCCGGCAGCGGAGCGACCAGGCAGGATCCGGTGAGGGGAAGAACCAACAGCATCACAGGTATTCTCACAGGAACTGCCAACAGCACTGTCAATGACGGAAAGAGTCACTGGATGCAGGATGAACACGGCTGGTGGCTCCGCTTCGCAGACAGCAGCTACCCGAAGGCAGAAAAACGCGGTACAAATGGCATTGCATATGCATGGGAGCAGGTAAACGGCAACTGGTGGGCGTTCGATGAAAGCGGCTATATCAAGACCGGCTGGATGCGCGACGAAGACTATGGCGGCTGGTTCTACCTCGATCCGGAACACGGCATGCAGACCGGCTGGGTCCTGATTGACGGAAAATGGCACTATTTCCACCCGACCTCAGACGGAAGAAAAGGCATCCTGTATGTCGGACGTCTGACACCGGACGGCTACTATGTAGATGAAAATGGTGTGTGGGATGGGAAAGACAGACAGTAAAAAGAACATTTAGGTCGAAGTTTGATTGATTGCGGCTTCTATCTAAATACCTTATGAAGCCGAGTCAAAATGAAATTCCAATGTGTTTACAGCTGTATTCATGAAAAAATATAATGAGCGCAGGAGAAAAGAATGCGGCTGCGAAGCAGACATATTCTTTTCTTGCGCCATTAACGAACGAACAGCCATGCGAAGCAGGGCGGTAGAGCGCGATAGCGCGGGTTCGTGAGTGGACGGGTGAGAAATATAATAAGAGCACTCAGCAAAGATAATGGAGTGATGAAATCACGAAATTAATTAAAAAGAGGAAAACCATGGAACTTCTTGATTTTTATAAAGGAAAACGGGTCCTTGTGACCGGTGACACAGGCTTTAAGGGAAGCTGGCTGGTCCGCATTCTCCATCTGGCGGGGGCGGAGGTGACCGGCTATGCGCTGAAAGCGCCGACCGAGCCGTCGATGTTTGAGATCCTGCATCTGGGGGAGACGATTCACCATGTGGATGGGGATGTGCGCGATTTTGCCCATCTAAAACAGGTGTTTGATGAGACGAAGCCAGAGATTGTACTCCACCTGGCAGCGCAGCCGATCGTGCGCGAGTCGTACCGGGATCCGGTCGGCACGTATGCGGCGAATGTCATGGGTACGGTTCATGTGCTGGAATGCGCCAGACAGTGTGAATCCGTCCGCTCTCTCGTCAATGTGACGACGGACAAGGTTTATGAAAATAAGGAATGGGAGTACGGTTACCGCGAAAATGACCCGCTGGACGGCTATGATCCGTATTCCAATAGTAAATCCTGTTCGGAGCTGGTGACACACAGCTATAAGCAGTCGTTCTTCACGGACGGCCGCTGCGCCGTCTCAACCTGCCGTGCTGGCAATGTGATCGGCGGCGGTGATTTTGCGGCGGACCGGATCGTGCCGGATTGCGTGCGTGCAGCGGAAAAGAAAGAGCCGATTATCGTGCGGAATCCGCATTCGACGCGCCCGTTCCAGCATGTGTTAGAGCCGCTGTTTTTGTATCTGACGGTGGCAAAGGCGCAGTGGGAAAATGCGGAGCTGGCGGGCTGCTACAACGTCGGACCGGATGACTGTGACTGCGTCAATACAGGACGTCTGGCGGATCTGTTCTGTGAAACATGGGGCGGCGGGATGCATTGGATCAACCGCTATGACGGAGGTCCGCATGAGGCGAATTTTCTGAAACTGGATTGTTCCAAAGTGAAAAAGGTATTTGGCTGGAAGCCGCACTTCCATGTAGAAGAGGCGATGGCTGCGACGGTGGAATGGTCGAAGAAGTGGCTTGCCGGAGCGGATATGCGCGAGGTGACGGATGAGCAGATCCGGGCGTATGCGGCTCGGTTTGAAGAAAAATAGATAGATGCAGGCGGCTGCACGAAAGGTGTGTCTGGCAGCAGGCAGAGCTGATACGGCTGCGGCAGAGAACGGTAGCAAAAGCAGGAGGAGAAACATGTCAGAAGAAAAAGTAACCCTGTCGGACGGAAAAGAGGCTGCGCGTCAGCAGATTCTCGATCTGGTGGCAGAGTATTGTGATAAATATCATAATCAGAAAAAAGAATTTACTGAGGGACAGCGGATTCCGTATGCGTCCCGCGTTTACGATAACCATGAGATGGTCAATCTGGTAGACAGTGCGCTGGAGTTCTGGCTGACCTCCGGACGTTACACCGATCAGTTTGAGGCGGGGCTTGCGAACTACCTGGGCGTCAAATACTGTTCCCTTGTAAACTCCGGTTCCTCCGCGAACCTGATCGCATTTATGGCGCTGACTTCCCCATTGCTGGGAGAGCGCCGGGTGCGCCGCGGCGATGAGATTATCACGGTTGCGGCAGGTTTCCCGACGACGGTAACCCCGGCGATCCAGTATGGCGCAGTTCCAGTGTTTGTGGATGTGACGATTCCACAATACAACATCGACGCCGATAAGCTGGAGGCGGCGCTTTCAGAGAAGACGAAAGCGGTTATGATCGCCCACACACTGGGAAATCCGTTTGATTTACAGAAGGTAAAAGAATTCTGTGACCGTCATAACCTGTGGCTGGTGGAGGACAACTGTGATGCCCTCGGAAGCCGCTATGAGCTGAATGGCGAGTGGCATTTTACCGGTACGATCGGAGATATCGGAACGTCCAGCTTTTATCCGCCGCACCACATGACGATGGGCGAGGGCGGCGCCGTGTACACGGACAATCCGCTTTTAAACAAGGTTATCCGTTCCTTCCGCGACTGGGGACGCGACTGTGTCTGCCCGTCCGGCTGCGATAACCTCTGCGGTCACCGATTTGACCGCCAGTATGGTGAGCTGCCGCTTGGCTACGACCATAAATATGTATACTCCCATTTTGGATATAATTTAAAGGCGACCGACCTGCAGGCGTCGATCGGCTGCGCGCAGCTTGAAAAGTTTCCATCCTTCGTGGAGCGCAGAAAACACAATTTCGCCCGCCTGAAAGCGGGACTTGCCGGAACCGAGGACGCATATATCCTGCCGGTTGCCTGTGAGCATTCCGATCCGAGCTGGTTTGGTTTCCTTCTGACCTGCCAAGAGGGCGTGGATCGGAACAAGGTGGTCAAATATGTCGAGGAAAAGGGCGTGCAGACGCGTATGCTCTTTGCCGGAAACCTGATCAAGCATCCGTGCTTTGATGAGATGCGGAAAGAAAACTGCGGCTACCGCGTAGCCGGAACTCTGGAAAATACCGACCGTATCATGCGCGATACCTTCTGGGTCGGCGTTTATCCGGGCATGACAGATGAAATGATTGATTATATGGCAAAGACACTTCGTGAGGCATGCCGTCAGTAAGAACGGAGACCGCGGCAATTCACAGGCGGGGAGATGCTCTGCCTGTAAGAAAATGCCTGTGAAAATGAGCAGCTGTGACAGAGAATGAGCAGTTGCAGGAGAAAATGAGGGGACAACCATCATGAATGAGGAAAAATCAGAGAGCCGCAGGGCGGTCAAACTGCCGCCGTATCCGGGGCTTGAGAAGGTTCACCGGGCGAATCTGCGCCTTTTGAAGGAGATAGACCGGATCTGCCGGAAATACAAGATTTCCTATATGCTGGATTCCGGGACACTTTTGGGCGCAGTGCGTCATGAGGGATTTATCCCGTGGGATGATGATGTCGATCTGGCATTTACACGTGCCAATTATGAGATGTTTTTGAAGGTAGCGCCGCGGGAGCTGCCGGAGGGAATGTCCCTGCTGCGCCCGGAGGAGATCCGGGGCGGCAAGGTGTTTTATGATTTTACAACGCGCGTCATCTATGACAACAGCCGCGTCCATGAGGATAATGAGCAGATGCAGTTTTATGAGGGAAAATTAAACCATCTCTGGGTGGATCTGTTCGTCCTTGACCGCCTGCCGGATAGTAAGGTGGGCGCGTGGAGCGCAAAATTTCTTCAGAAGGTTATTTATGGAATGGCGATCGCACACCGTGATCAGATTGATTTCAGCAAATACAGCCTGATGGATAAGCTGCGGGTTGGTGTGCTGGCAGGTGTGGGGCATCTTGTCCCGATGCCGGTTTTATTTAAGCTGCAGAGACTTGCAGCGGCGAAGGATCGCAAAAAGAAGACGAAACACTGGTATTACAGCAATTACCAGCCGGATTATCTCTATGTAACGCTGGAGGGCGCATGGTGCGAGCGCGCGGTGGATCTGCCGTTTGAGGACACAAAGCTGATGGTGCCGGTGGGCTATGAGCATGTGCTGGAGTGGATTTACGGCGACTATATGACGCTGCCGCCGGTGGAAAAACGGGTTCCGGCACATTCTTCGATAGCGATCGAAATTTTGGATGCCCCGGATGCTTAATTGAAAGATGAAATATGAGTAAGAAAGATAAGAAAAAACGGACAGACAGCATGGAAGATAAGAAGAAAAATGAAACCAGACAGTCGACCATGCAGAACAGGATGGAAAATATGAACGGACAGAAACCAAAGACGATCTCGATCGTGATTTCTGTTTACAACGAGGAAAAGGCGCTGCATGAGTTCTATCGGGAGGCAACTCCGGTTTTTGAGGCGCTGCCATGGAATTACGAACTGATTTTTGTCAACGACGGAAGTGCGGACGCCTCGGGGCAGATTCTGGCAGAACTGGCGGCAGCGGATCCGCGGGTACGTGTGATCAACTTTTCCCGCAACTTTGGCCATGAGGCGGCGATGCTTGCGGGGCTGGACCACAGCAGCGGGGAGGGCATCGTGTGTATGGATGCCGATCTGCAGCATCCGCCGGAATGTGTGGCGCAGATAATCGAAAAATTCGAAGAGGGCTATGAGGTTATCAACATGGTCCGGACGAAAAATAAATCGGCTGGATTCATAAAAAACCTGACGTCTTCTGCTTTTTATAAATTTTTGAACAAGATTTCAGATGTGAAGCTGGAAAATAACGCATCCGATTTCTTTGCGCTGACTGCCAATGCGGCGCAGGTGTTAAAGACCAATTACCGGGAAAAAGTGCGTTTCCTGCGCGGCTATGTGCAGAATATCGGATTTAACCGGACGACCATCGAGTATGAGGCGAGAGCCAGGGTGGCGGGCGAGAGCAAGTACAGCATCCGGAAATTATTTAAATTTTCGATCAATACGATTCTCTGCTTTTCGGATCTGCCGCTAAAGCTCGGCATTTACTCGGGAATTATCGTGGGCTTTCTGGGGCTGCTCGTGATGCTGGAAACGATTTATGAGTGGGCGGTCAAAGGAACGCCCAATGGTTACGCGACGATCGTAGTGCTTTTATGCTTTATGTTCGCGATGCTGTTTGTGATTGTGGGAATTATCGGGGAGTATATCGCGATCCTGTTTACAGAATTGAAGGATCGTCCAATTTATATCGTTCATGATACAAAAGGATTTCCGGAAAAGGAAAGCTGACAGGAAGGAATCGTATGAAGAGATTAAGACGTTTACTGATAAGTTTGATGATTACGGCACTGATGGCTGCTGGAATGCCGATGACGGCATTTGCAAAGCCGGACTGGCCCTCGGATACGGGGATCGAGTCGGAGGCAGGCATTGTCATGGATGCGGACTCCGGGGCGGTTTTATTTGGGCAGAACATCCATGTGCAGAAGGCGCCGGCAAGTATCACGAAAATATTGACGGCGCTCGTAGTCATTGAGAACAGCAGTCTGGATGATACGATCACATTTTCCCACGATGCCGTTTACAACGTGGAAGATGGCAGCGGAAACAAGAACGCCATCGAGGAGGGCGACACGCTTTCGGTGCGCGATTGTCTCTACCTGCTGCTGATGCGTTCTTCCAACCAGGCGGCGAATGCGCTGGCGGAGCATGTGGGCGGAAGCCGCGACGGTTTTGTGAAGATGATGAACGAGAAGACGGCGGAGCTTGGCTGTGAGAACAGCCATTTTGCGAATCCGTCCGGTCTGAATGACGACACACAGCTCACTTCGGTGTATGATATGGCGCTGATCGCATCGGCGGCGTATAAAAATGACACGCTTTTAACGATCAGTAAGGATAAGAGCTACCGATTACCGGCGACGAAGAACAATCCGGACGGTGTGACCATTCAGCCGGAGCATAAGCTTCTTATCACGACTGACACAGAGAGTCCGAACTATTATCCATATGCGGTGGCCGGAAAGACCGGTTACACATCCGTTGCGGGGCAGACGCTTGTTACCTATGCGATCAAGGATGACAGACGCCAGATTGCGGTCACGATGAAGAGTACGCAGGCGACCCATTATCAGGATACGATTGCATTGCTGGATTTCGGCTTTCTACGGTTTGAAAATGTAAATATTTCGGAAAATGAGACGGCATACACAAGCGGCGATCAGCCGGTGCAGATCGGAGACAATAGCTATCAGCCGTCCGATTTATCGATGGATACGTCGGCAGTCATCACGATCCCGAAGGATGCTTCGTTTGCGGATGCGGAGAAGACGGTGGTAACGGATCTGCCGGAGGATGCACCGCTGGGCGCGGTGGCACTGCTTTCTTACAAATACAACGACCGCAAGATCGGACAGGTGTATCTGATCAGCGCATCGGCGGCAGAAGCGGCAGCAAACGGGGAGACGGCTCCGGATGACGGAAATACGGCATCGGATCCGGCAGCATCCAATACAGGCGCGTCCGGAAAACCGAAGCAGGCGAAATCTTCGTTCCACCTGACCCTGCCGAAACTTCCGAAAGTATCGGTGAGAACGGTGCTGATTGTGGTCGTCAGTGTGCTTCTGGCAGCGGCGTGTGCGGCGCTTGTATGGTTGTTCTACCAGCGTCATCAGGAAGAAAAGAGACGCCAGGAGGAGCGGAGAAAACGGAGAAGACAGCGTCTGCAGGAGATCGGCTGTTCGCGGGAAGAGTTTGAAAAACTGCTTGAAAAGCGGATGGGCGCGTCCTACAGGGCGCCTGGCACAGCGGAGGCAGATGAGAGCACAGAGCAGGCGGAGTCTGACATGGATGTGCGATCTGGTTCAGGACAGGTTCCGGCGGCAGATGCAGCCGCGTCCCGGCTGGCAGAGAGTGGAAAAGTAAGAACTGGTTCCACGGAAAAGAAGCCGCTGAAAGAAAAACCTGCACAGAAAGAGGCAGAGGATGCCAAAACACAGCAGGGTGTGCAGGAGGATGACACAGAGCTTACGGTTGAGGATTTGGATTGACAACCTGGATGCGCTAAATGGCGGTAAAATGGTCCAGATGGATTGTTTACGGGAAATTTTGGAAAGTATGAAGATTTTTTGAATTTTTCTAAAATGACTACAAAAACAAAAGGCGATATTATATAATAGCCATGCGGTTCGGGCTGGTTCCGGCTGTGAATGAGTGAATGAAGGGATAGAAGAACACGATGAAAAAACTTCTGATAATGATGGTTGCGTGTATGGCGCTGCTCAGCGGATGCACGGAGAGTACGATTGTAAAACCGACTTCTGAGACGGTAGTCGGAGATCCGAATTTTGAGACCCAGGAAAATGTTGAGATCGACTGGACACAGGTCAGCACGGACGCGGAAGACATGTTCAAGGATACAAGTACCTACGAGTACGGCCGCGATTTCCATTTCTATATGGAGCCGAACAAGAAACAGATCATGCTGATCTGGGTAGTGGCAGATGATCTGCCGGATGATCAGATAGGAACCTATGCGGAAGATTTAATCAAGGGATTCAACGACATTGTCCACACCCAGGACTTCTCGATTGAGATGTCCGGTGAAGATTCCTACGGCGGACTGTGGAAACAGTATGCACTGTCCTACAGCATCGTTCCGGAGAGCGACCAGGATAACGAGGACGCATGGTTTATCAGTGGTTCCTATGAGGCTGGCGCAGATTTCAAACTTCCGGATACCAAAGAGCTGATTTCCAAGGTGAAAGAGAAAGAAGCAGCAGGCGAGTACGATACGACTGAGGCGGAGGAAGAGACAGAGAACGCAGAATAAGAGGTTGTCTGCACAGACACGGGATATTTTCTGTGTATAATTAAGAGAAAAGTGATCAAAAAAGCTGTCATATGAGAAACAGATGAGTGTTCTTCATATGACAGCTTTTATTTACCAGGAACCGAAGTACGTGTTTTCACTCAACAGGTAGTCCGCTGTGATAAGACTCATTCCCCAGTTCAGCCAGAAGCGGCGATAAATCCTGTTTATCTAACGGCATGTTGTCTGTGACGGCGCTGTTTAAAAGCGCATAGACACGGCTGCATTTGTCCAATGTTTCATGGAAGAGATCAACAAACGAGGCGGTTGAGACGCGGGTCGGATCCCACGGGTTGCCCCATGCTTCGTGGTTTAGGTTACAGCTGCTCCGGTAGTCGGTTACGGAGTCCGTTACCATTTTCGCGGAAGCAACTGGGTGGTTGACGAAGATGGATTCGACCTGTGCAATGCCGAATTTTTTCTTGCCGTTCTTGTCCGAGAGTGTCCGGCAGCCGAAGCGCAGCGCCCAGATGGAGCGGTGCACCATCGCCGGAGTAACCTGGAAGTTGTTGCGGTAGGTGATCGGATAATAGGTTTCGTTGATGCAGGAAGCCAGGAAATGGGAAATAAACTGGATTTCCTGTCCATTTAGACAGATCGTGGCGGTCTGGTTAAATTCGGACGGCTTCTTTTTTTTATATTTCCAGAGCAGGATCGCGTCGAGCTCGTTTTCCAGATGTGCGTGCATCCCGTGATGCATGGAGGTCGGGGCATCCACTGGATAGCCGATGCGCCCGTACACGTAAGGATGACAGATCGAATCGGCAATGTAATGGTTTATAAATCCGGCCAGATAGGAGATGGCTTCCTCCTGCTGCTGGCGCGAGCGGATGGTTCCAATACGGCGCAGACAGCACTCAAAAAAGGCGTTTACCTTGTGTTCGTGCATATAGGAACCGACGTTGCGGTAATCGCGGTGGCGCAGGATCGGGATATTATAGAAAAACATATCCGGTCCCTGCAGACCGAGCTGGTAGAGCCAGCGGTATTTGGCGATCGTGTGTTTTAAGGGTGTGAACGGCATATCGTTGTATGCTTTCATGCCGAATATATAGTGCGTGGTAAAACCTGGCATATTGTTTTCATCCTTTCCAGAAGGACAGAGATTTGGAAATTTGTCCGCCTGTCCGATATGCTTATTGTAGCACTGCCGGTCTGGTTTGTCATGGGGTTTGCGGATGTTTACAGAAAGTGTAAGAAAACGTGGTTACTGGACACGTATGCGTGTACAGTAACAAAACGTGGATGGAAAGAGAGTTCTCGGAAGGCAATATCATGGCTTGGAGAATGAAATATCATAGTAAATCATAAGATTGGTTTGATAGAGTGAAAATAGATATAGAAAGGTGCTCGGATGGAAGCACTCAGAATCGTACAGAAAATGGTGTGGGGACCGTGGCTTCTGGGACTGTTTCTGGCGGTTGGAGTCCTCTGCATGGTGCGTCTGCGGGGATTTCCGATCCGTCATATCAGAGTCTGGTGGGAAGAGACGGTTGGGAGCGGCGGGAAAGGACAGCTTTTGACGACCTGCACCGCGCTGGCGGCGACGGTCGGAACGGGAAATATCACGGGCGTGGCAGTCGCGTTGGCGATCGGTGGTCCAGGTGCTGTGTTCTGGATGTGGGCGGCGGCATTTCTGGGGATGGCGCTGGCATATACGGAGGTTTATCTGGGAATTTTGTATGGGGGCGGACCTTATGTCTATCTGGAAAATGGGGTTGGAGCTGTTTCGCTGGAAAATGCTATGCCCTGTTTTGCGTGCTGGCGTCGCTTGGAATGGGATGTATGGTACAGGCGGGGGCTCTGGCGGATAGTCTGCGCTATGCAGCGTCCCTGCCGCCGCTTGGAACCGGTATCATACTGGTAGTTTTGACTGCCGTGGTGCTCTTTGGCGGGGCAAAACGCATCGGATGGACGGCTCGGTTCTGGTACCGGTATCGGCGGGGCTGTATCTGCTGGCAGGTGGAATCGCCGTGTTCAGTTTTTATGATCAGATACCGGAAGTATTGATGAAAATTGTGGGCGGGGCATTTGGACTGGCAGATAATGCAGGACAGACGGATGGAAGCAGTATTTTGAATTTTTCAGGAATTTCGGGCGGGATGACCGGGTACGGAATGGCAGCGGCGATCCGGAGCGGGGTATCGCGCGGTGTGTTTTCCAATGAGGCGGGCCTGGGGAGTCTGGCGGTGCTGCATGGGATGAGTGAGGGAAAGGGGAGGCTAAGACAGAGGCAGGAAGCGCAGAAACAGGGAATGTGGGCGATTTTCGAGGTGTTTTTCGATACAATCATAGGGTGCAGTCTGACCGCTTTTTTACTGCTCTGTGTATTTCCACACAATCTGACCGAGAAGATCGATTCCCTGGGCGGCAGCGGCGCGGTGGCGGCGGCTCTGGCAGCCCGTTTTGGAAATGCAGGCGGCATAGTGACGGCGGCGTGTATAGTGCTGTTTGCCTTTGCCACGATCCTTGCCTGGTTTTACATCGGCGATCAGGCACTTGGATGGCTGATGCGGGGTGTCCCACAGAAGCGTGCCGACAAAATATGTATTTTGTATCACGGAGGTTATCTTGCCTCAGTCTTTCTCGGCTGCGTCAGCCGGATGGAAGCCGTCTGGGCGGTATCTGATATTTTCAATGGGCTGATGGCGCTGCCAAACCTTGCAGCGCTGGTGCTGCTTGGCAGGAAGGTACGAAGACCAGAACGGTGAGAGCGTTGAGGGATTCAGATACAACAAAAGACCTCTCCAGCAGTGAGAGGTCTTTTGGTATTGAAAAAGGGAGGAGAGCTGATATAAACTCAGCTCGGTATTATGAAAAAAATTTGTAAGCATTGCTTGTTGCTATGGTTATAGTATAGGGAAAAATCGTGAAGAAACCATGTTAATTGTGTAAAAGGTTTTTTAATGAAGTGTGAACGAAATATGAACGCGGAACATGGATTCCATGATTACGATAAATAGATTTTATGTTCAGAGGATCGAAAATGGCAGCCTGGGCAGGAAGCGCAGATATTTTGCGTGCTTCGTCTGTCAAGACTGCCATAAAAAATACGGGTATAAAGTGTGTCAACAATCCTTATTCCGCTTTTTTAACTGATAAAACGGTTCCGCTGAATGCATCCACTTCACTGACGGTTCCCGTATACGTTACGGTAACTTTATCCCCATCTTTTACATCAGAAAGCCCGTCCGGTTTCTGATCCTGCTCGAAGCTGAATTCATAATCGGTTCCGTCGGCGGTGATCGTAAACATAAAGTCTTTGATGTCGCTGATCGTACCAGTCATTGTGGACTGTTTTGCATCGGCAGTTCCTTCGGATGGAAGAACGGCGTCTTTGGCGTCTTCTTTTAAATCATCCATCGGGCTGCTTTCGTCCATGCCATTCGAGCTGGACTCGGAGGAGGCGGACTGGGACGATTCATTAGCAGTCGGTTCATTCACGTTTTTGGAAGAGCAGGCGGTTGCGAGCGAGAGGATCGCAGCCGCGCCCAGGATAGCAAAATATGTTTTTTTCATAGTACATTACCAACCTTTCTTTTGACTTAGTTTGCTCACAGATGTATGATGCAGGACAGATGATGATTCCTGAGCGCAACATTCATCTTTTCGCATAGAATGTCCATTTCGACATTGTGCTATACATCTTAAGCCATAAATGTGAACGAATTGTGAGGAGAAACTTACGAAATGTAAAGAAAATGGACAAATATGGAACGAAAAACAGTCGATTTTCGAACGTTTTTAGAATGTGAAGCATCGGAAAAATTTAGTGACAGTGTGCGCTCCATGTAAATTGTAACGAGGCTTGTTCCAGGAATGGTTGTATGATATAATGTGAACACTTAATGAGATATTTTTTAAAATTCAGGAGGAAACATACATGAAAAATCCAGTTGTTACCATTGAGATGGAAAATGGCGATATCATGAAGGCAGAGCTCTACCCAGAGATTGCGCCGAACACAGTCAACAACTTTATCAGCCTGATCAAGAAGGGCTTTTATGATGGTCTGATCTTCCACCGTGTCATCAAGGGCTTTATGATTCAGGGCGGATGCCCGAATGGAAACGGTATGGGCGGTCCAGGGTATACCATCAAGGGTGAGTTCAGCCAGAATGGTTTTACGAACAATTTCAAGCACACCAAGGGCGTTCTCTCTATGGCGCGTGCGATGGACCCGAACTCCGCAGGTTCCCAGTTCTTCATCATGCATGAGACTTCCCCGCATCTGGATGGTCAGTATGCATCCTCGGGAAGATAGTTGAAGGTCTGGATATCGTGGACAAGATTGCCGGCGTCCGCACCGACTGGGGCGATCGTCCGCTGAAAGAGCAGAAGATCAAAAAGATGACCGTTGACACCTTCGGCGAGGAGTACCCGGAGCCGGAAAAAGGAAAAGAAAGATAATCTATGACAATCGAACGAGAAGTAACCATTGCGGGACAGACATACCCGGTGATTCTCTCCGATGAAAACGAAGCTCTTCAGGCTGCGAAAGCAGCCGGGAGAGCTATTGTTGGCTTATGGAGGGAAAACGAGGAAAAACAGCCGGCCGACTATTCATCTTGCCTTTACCTTATTACAGACCCTGAAGACGCCGATGAAACATTCCTGGAACGCGTCGTCCGCCGCCATCTGGCTCTCCCGTGGTTCATCGCGGAAACCGACCGCCTCATCATTCGTGAATTTTCCCGGGACGATCCGTTGGAACCGGCATCCGCTGAGGATGCCGACGGAACTTTTTCTGATTGGAACAAGCGCGAGGAATACCGGAAACACCAGTACCGCTTTGCCGAGTGCGGTTTGTGGGCGCTGGAACGCCGCGCGGACGGTGTGCTGGTTGGAAAGGCGGGGCTGACGGACGGAGAGCTGGGATATCATATTTATGAACCGTTCCGCCGTCAGGGATATGCGCTGGAAGCCTGCCGGGCGATTGTGAAATATGGGTTTGAAACGCTGGAGCTGGATAAGATCCGGATTTGCACGAAGCGTTCCAACACGGCTTCACGGATATTGGCGGAAAAAATGGAATTCGTTCAGGTACCTTCATCCTGCAAGGATTCTATTGTATTTTGTATGCAAAAAGGATATAATAGCTTGTATACAAAATAATGAAAAAATACAATCTAGTGTGATTACACTAAGGGAACGATGGGAGGAATGACCGATGATCAGGCATCTGGAGCTGAAAGCATATGGAAAGATCAATCTCGGTCTGGATGTAGTCCGCCGGAGAGAAGACGGCTACCACGAAGTGCGGATGATCATGCAGACGGTGCGCGTGTACGACGCGATCGAACTGAACCGGACGGAGGAAGAGGGAATCCGTCTTTCAACGAACCTTTATTATCTGCCGGACAATGAAAATAACTTAGGTTACCGCGCGGCGAAGCTTCTGATGGATGAGTTTGGAATCCGTGACGGTGTGGAGATCAAGATGAAGAAATTTATCCCGGTGGCAGCCGGGATGGCAGGCGGCAGCAGCGATGCGGCCGCAGTCCTGTTTGGTGTCAACAAGATGTTCGGACTGGGGCTTTCGAAACAGGAGCTGATGGAGCGCGGCGTCCGTCTGGGGGCGGATGTGCCGTACTGTATCATGCGGGGAACGGCTCTTTCGGAGGGAATCGGGGAGATCCTGACACCGCTTCCGCCGATGCCGCAGTGCCGCGTGCTGATTGCCAAACCGGCGGTCAGCGTTTCAACGAAGCATGTGTACGAGAGCTTAAACCTGCCGTCTCTGGGTGCAGAGGCGCATCCGGATATTGATGCGATGCGGGCGGCGATCGAGAAAAAAGACCTCTCCGGTGTCGTTTCACAGCTTGGAAACGTGCTGGAAACGGTGACGATCCCGGAAAATCCGGTGATTCAGACACTCAAAGATAAGATGATGGAGATGGGCGCGGACGGCTCTTTGATGAGCGGAAGCGGTCCAACCGTATTTGGCTTGTTTACGAACCAGACGGCGGCGCAGGCGGCGTATGAGGAACTCCGCTATGGAAGCAGCCAGGATCTAGCGAAACAGGTATACCTGACTAGTTTTACAACAGGAAGGGGCACGCAGATGGGGAACAATTTTGAGGTTAAAATGAATGAATATCTCCCACTCAGGGATGTGGTATTCAACACACTCCGGCAGGCGATCTTAAAGGGAGAGCTGGCACCGGGCGAGCGCCTGATGGAGATTCAGCTGGCACAGAAGCTGGGCGTCAGCCGCACCCCGATCCGTGAGGCGATCCGCAAGCTGGAGCTGGAAGGACTCGTTCTGATGATTCCGCGGCGCGGCGCGGAGGTGGCGCGAATTTCGGAAAAAAGCCTGAAAGATGTGCTGGAAGTGCGCCGTTCGCTGGAGGAACTGGCGATTGAGCTGGCGTGCCAGCGCATGACGGAAGAAGATATGCAGGCATTGGAAGAAACACAGAAAGCATTTAAAGCGGCGATTGATCAGGGCGATGCGATGAAGATCGCGGAGACGGATGAGGCATACCATGACGTGATCTACCATTCGACCCGCAACAAGCGTCTGGTGCAGATTTTGAACAACCTGCGTGAGCAGATGTACCGGTTCCGTCTGGAATACATCAAGGACGAGGATAAACGGCAGATTCTGCAGTTAGAGCATGAAAAAATATTGGCGGCACTGCGTCTGCGCCATATGGCGGAGGCAAAGGCGGTAGCCAGGGGGCACATAGATAACCAGGAAATCACGGTACTTAAGAATTTAAAGGAGCGGAAGGAAGTATGACATTTAAAGAATTGTACCTGTCCGGACAGATTCCATTTGAGGAAATCGATCGCTATATTTCCCGTTGGAACCGGTCGGATGATGAGCGGACACTGGCAAAATATCTCGGTCTCAACGCCGATGAGGAGGATGTCTGGATCGATGACAGCGACGAGGCGCTGAAAGAGATGCTGGACGCAAGAGAAAGGGTAGCCGGTACGCCGGTTACCCTTGGAAAGACGGATATTATCGTCAATAAAAATGGATTTGGCGCGCTGCCAATCCAGCGTATTTCTTTTGATGATGCGAAGGTACTGCTTCGCAAGGCGTATGATGCGGGTGTCCGTTTCTTTGATACGGCGCGCTTTTATACGGACAGTGAGGAGAAGATCGGCTATGCGCTGAGCGACGTGCGCGAGCATATCTATATTGCGACCAAGACAGCGGCAACGACGGCGGAAGGCTTCTGGAAGGATCTGGAGACGAGTTTACATAATTTAAAAACAGACTACGTGGACATTTACCAGTTCCACAATCCGGCAGTCTGTCCGAAGCCGGGAGACGGAAGCGGTCTTTATGAGGCGATGCTCGAGGCAAAAGAGCAGGGGAAAATCCGTTTCATCGGCATCACGAACCACCGCATGAGCATTGCGGAGGAGGCGATCGAGTCGGGGCTTTACGATACCCTGCAGTTCCCATTTAATTATCTTTCCACCGAGCGGGAGATCGCGTTGGCGAAGGCCTGTGCGGAGCACGAAATGGGATTTATCGCAATGAAGGGTCTGTCGGGCGGTCTGCTGACCAATTCGGCTGCGAGCTATGCCTATATGGCACAGTTTGAGAATGTACTGCCGATCTGGGGTGTACAGAAGGAAAGCGAGCTGGACGAATTTTTAAGCTACATCGGCAATCCACCGGAACTGACGGACGAGCTGAAAGCTGTTATTGAAAAAGACCAGAAAGAGCTGGCAGGTGAATTCTGCCGGGGCTGCGGCTACTGTATGCCGTGTCCGGCAGGAATCGAGATCAACAACTGTGCGCGTATGTCCCTGCTTCTGCGCCGTTCTCCGTCAGTGAGATACCTCTCCCCGGAGGGACAGGCGAAGATGAAGAAGATAGAGGACTGCCTGCACTGCGGACACTGCAAGTCGATGTGCCCGTATGGTCTGGATACGCCGAAGCTTTTGGAGGAGAATTATAAGGATTATAAAGAGGTTCTTGCAGGGAAGAGACTGTAAAGAGAGGATAAATGCAAGAGGCATTTTTCCGTTACTGGGCACGTATGCGTGAACAGTAACTAGAAATGTAGTGAAATAGACCAGGGAGGCGGAAACAATGGATATAAATCAGAAACAGAAAGAACGTCTGGAGCAGCAGTTTGCATTTATCCGGGAGATAGATAAGGAGAAATTTATCGGTCGCCAGACGTATCTGACAGACGGCGAGCGGAAGGAAAATGACGCGGAGCACGCATGGCATATGGCGATCATGACGGTGCTTCTGGCGGAGTATTCCAATGAGCCGATCGATGTGCTGAAAACGGTTACCATGCTTCTGATTCACGATCTGGTCGAGATCGACGCCGGCGACACATATGCCTATGATGAGGAGGCGAAGAAAACCCAGCGGGAGAGAGAATTAAAGGGTGCAGAGCGCATTTTCGGAATGCTGCCGCCGGATCAGGGCGAAAAACTGCGCGCTCTCTGGGATGAATTTGAAGCCGGGGAGACGCCGGAAGCACGGTTTGCACATACGATGGACAACATCCAGCCGACGATGCTCAATGATGCTTCCAAGGGAAAGGCGTGGGCGACGCGCGGCGTGCACCTGAGCCAGATTCTTGGAAGAAATAAGAATACCGCCAAGGGCTCGGAGACGCTGTGGAACTATTCCTATGAGAATTTCATTACTCCGAGCCTCCGGGAAGGAAAGATAAAAAACGACACGTTACCCGAAGAGTAATCGAATTGTCGGAGGAAGCATGAGCTTTATCCGGCAGACTGCTGTCAGCGGAAACGGCGTGCGTGGCTGTTATTTTTGAGTTCGAAGAAGATTCTGTCGGTTCGGTGGTAATTTTGGAAGCTGAAGCTGTTCCAGAACGTTTCGAGTGATTGGAGCAAGTCATCGGGTCAGCTTTAGAGGAAATCAGAGCAGTATCTTTCTTGTTTACATCAAAAATGATATGCTTCTTTTGCGACAGCCAGTTCATATCGTTATCAAAAATCAGAGCGTCAGAGACGGAATCGGCGCTCTGATTTTTTGAGTTTTCTTCCGGCATGACACCTCCGGACAGGGCGGGCGGCGGATAGAGAACACCCCACCAGTTGTCGATCACATGAGTCTGCAGGATCGGCGGGGCGATCGCGTACGCCAGGACTTTCTGCTGAATCTGGTTTCTGGTAAAAGTAAGAAGAGGCAGGCAGAAAAGCAGAAATAAGAGCATGGAACATAATGCGAGAAGCGGGAGTATTCCATCGTAGATATGGGAAAACTTGCACGAACCGGTGGAAAAATGGCGGCATTTATTGGTAACAGGTGGATGAATCCTGGATGCGGATGACAGAGAATTTTCAGACTGGAACGAAATCACTTGATTTAACATAATGGCTCTCCTTTTACTGAAAGAAATCGAATCTTCTTGTCGCAAGTATTGACAGTTATGGTATAATCTAAACTATATTTTGGAATAGCATTCCGGCGTGTGGTGAAGCTTCCCACACCCGGCAGAAAGGCGGATATTATGAAAAAGAGTGTACTTGTGGTATTTGGCGGACAGTCTTCGGAACATATTGTTTCATGTATGTCGGCAATCAATGTCATTAAAAATATAGATACAGAGCGCTATGATGTAACCCTGATCGGCATTACCGAAGAGGGAAAATGGCTGCTGGTTGACTCGGTCGAGCAGATCGAGGATGAGAGTTGGAGAAAGAACACGACGACCGCGATCCTTTCCCCGGATGCAACGGAGAAATCCGTGATCGTCCTGAAAGATGGTAAGGCGGAAATGATCCGCATTGATGTGGTATTCCCGGTTCTGCATGGACTCTGGGGCGAGGACGGCACCATTCAGGGCATCTTTGAGCTGGCAAAAATCCCGTATGTCGGATGCGGTGTGCTGGCGTCCAGCGTTTCGATGGATAAAGTGTATACAAAACAGATTGTTGACCACACAGGCGTGCGCCAGGCGGCATATGAGCTGGTCATCCGCAAAGAACTTGAAAAGATGGATGAGGTTGTGGCACGCATCGAGAACCGGTTCGCATATCCGGTATTTATCAAGCCGTCCAATGCAGGTTCTTCCAGAGGTGTCAGCAAGGCGTCGGATCGCGAAGAGCTGATTGCAGGCTTAAAGGAGGCGGCGCACCATGACCGCAAGATTCTGGTTGAGGAGACGATCGTCGGCCGTGAGATCGAATGTGCGGTCTTTGGAAATGGCACAGAACCGGTCATCGCTTCCGGTGTTGGCGAGATTCTGGCAGCAGCCGATTTCTATGATTTCGATGCGAAATATTACAACGCAGAGTCCAGAACCGTGGTAAATCCAGAGCTTCCGGGCGATGCGACCGAGCGTGTGCGTCAGGCGGCGAGACGTATTTTCAAGGCGGTAGATGGCTATGGTCTGTCGCGTGTCGATTTCTTTGTGACGAAGGACGGCGAGGTTATCTTCAATGAGATCAATACCATGCCGGGCTTTACCGCGATTAGTATGTACCCGATGCTCTTTGAGGCGGCCGGAATCCCGAAGCCGGAGATGGTGACAAAGCTGATTGAACACGGACTGAAACGCTACGAAGCCTAGAAATAAATAAAAATGTTTCAGAATCCTGAAACAGTGTGAGAGAATCTACTTTTGGACGTTATATGATTCGATATACACAGAAGTTCGGGAAAGAATGGAAACATGACCATAAGAATTTTGCCGAAAGGAAGGTAAACATGGATAGAAATGCCCCGATCGGAGTTTTTGATTCAGGCATCGGCGGTCTGACGGTAGCCCGTGAGATCATGCGTCAGATGCCGCAGGAGCGCATCGTATACTTTGGAGATACGGCGCGCGTTCCATATGGAAGCAAATCGCAGGAGACGGTGCTGCGCTATTCCCGCCAGATCATCCGTTTTCTGAAAACACAGGGAGTCAAGGCGATCGTGATTGCCTGCAACACGGCCTCGGCGTGTGCACTGGAGACGGTCAGACAGGAATTGGATATCCCGATCATCGGGGTTATCTACGCGGGCGCGCGCACGGCTGCCGAGGCAACCCATAATGGAAAGATTGGCGTGATTGGAACCGAGGCGACCATCCGGAGCGGTATTTATACCAGAGAAATGCAGAAGCTGCGCCCGGATATTGAGGTCATTGGAAAACCGTGTCCGCTCTTTGTGCCGCTGGTGGAGGAAGGACTCTTCCATGATTCGGTAACAGATGAGATTGCCTCCCGGTATCTTTCTTCGCTGAAAGAAAAATACATTGATACGCTGGTTATGGGATGTACGCATTATCCGCTACTGCGTTCGACGCTGCATCGGCTGATGGGTGACGAGGTGACTTTGGTAAATCCGGCATATGAGACGGCGGTTGAACTTAAAACTCTGCTGCGGGACATGGATCTGACACGCAGTTCGGAGGATCTGGAACGTTTTTCGGAGGAAAACAGCCGCCGCGCTGCTGCCGGGGAGCCGATTCTTGACCAGTATCAGTTCTTTGTCAGCGACCGGGCGGAGAATTTTACGCGTTTTGCCAAGGCGATTCTGCCAAAAGAGGTAAAAGACACGAAACAGATTAACATTGAGGAGTATTAAAATATGACGAAAGATGTGCTTGTATCCGTGCGCGGTGCCCATATTGCGGACGGGGAGACGAATAACCTGGAGGTTATCACGGCAGGCAGCTATTATTTCAAAAATGGCAAGCATTATATCATCTATGATGAGATACTGGAGGGCGAGGAAGGAAGCATCCGCAATACCATCAAAGCCAATGCGGACAGCGTCGATATGATCAAGGGAGGCGATGCGCGGGCGCATATGATTTTTCAGGAGAACCGTCCGAATGTCAGCTGTTATGTGACTCCATACGGTCAGATGATCGTGGGCGTCACGACCGACCGCATCAAGATCAATGAAGGTCCGGATCATCTGAAAATCCAGATTGATTATACGCTGGAACTCAACTATGAGCAGACCAGCCAGAGCCATATTGAAATTGATGTGAAATCGAAGGCGACGGCGAAATTGAACCTGAAAGAGCAGTAAATATAAAAGAATATAGAAACAAAGAAATAAAATCGACGAATCAAAAATCCCGGAAACGTGCAATCAGTTACATTTCCGGGATTTTAAGATCCATTATTTATTTTTCTTGGACTTGGAAGCTTCTTTCTTTGCTGCCTCTTCTGTATTTTTTTTGAAACGGTCAAAGAATTTTTTCTTCTTCGGCAGCGGCGGGATGCCTCCGCGCACGCTCTTGATCTCTGTGATATAAAGACCGCTGATGACAACCTTTGCCTCGGTGCGGAGCGGTAACTGAAGGAATACCTTCTCATCCGCGATCATGGTCACAACCTTCGGTCCGATCTTAGCCTTTACGATCGGGAGCTTCGCCCACTTCATATACCATGGAGTCTGGTCAATAACCATCTTCGGGAGACCGGAATCTCCGATTTTCAGTTTCTTTTTGTCAATCGCCAGAATCGAAACAGTCTGTTTCGAAGCGTCGATCATAGTCTGCTGCTCTGCCTGACGTTTCTGCATCCGGGAACCCAGAATATACAGTACGACAAGAAGGATAGCCAGAATGACGATAATAACTAGCAGTACATTCCAAAATGACATATATATACCTCCGTTGTAGATAGCGGCGGGACGAAAATCCAATCCCATTTCGCATGGAACACGAAAATAACCGCGCAATTACTATGTATTATAGCATTGGAGTGGGGAAATGGCAAGAAAAATAGACGGGTAACTATGGCGATGGGGACTTAAAAAAATAGAAAAAACCAAAATCATGTTATCGAGCGCTTTTACTGAGATGATTTCGGATGTGTTGGTGCATTGGTCCGCATAAGCGATTCTTTCAAATCCACTTAACTCTGGCATCGGTTTCCTCCATATGTTGTAGTGAATATTCTTAAATTATACCATGATTTGCCGCATGATAGAATGAAATGAGAAGAGGGAAGGCTATATTTTCCAAATTCATCAAAAAACCACTTGACACCCATCAAATCCCATGCTAAGATGGAGAATGCACTATTGTGGAAAACTGTGTTTTCCGGGTATTCGTATGCCCAAATGACAGTGCAGCTCCGGCGGCATGAAACAAGGCTGGTTCGGAGATGGAAAAATGCAAACCATAGAGATAGAAAGAAAACAGGGGTGAAACATCGAATGGAGAAAAGCAGGATGCGTCCGGTAAAAACCGGTAAAGGTGTAAGGATGACCTTCTCAAGACAAAAAGAAGTTCTGGAAATGCCGAATTTGATTGAGATTCAGAAAAACTCGTATCAGTGGTTCCTGGATGAGGGACTGAAAGAAGTGTTTGCTGATATCTCCCCGATCACGGATTTCGCAGGTCACTTGAGTCTGGAATTTGTGGATTTTACACTGTGTAAAAACGATATCAAATATACGATCGAAGAGTGCAAAGAGCGCGATGCGACCTATGCAGCTCCTCTGAAGGTAAAGGTAAGACTTTGCAATAAAGATAAAGATGAGATCAATGAACATGAGATTTTCATGGGTGATCTTCCACTTATGACCGACACCGGCTCCTTCGTTATCAACGGAGCGGAGCGAGTTATCGTCAGCCAGCTTGTTCGTTCCCCTGGTATTTATTATGGAATCGCGCACGATAAGATCGGTACAGAGTTATACAGCTGCACCGTTATCCCGAACCGGGGTGCCTGGCTGGAGTATGAGACAGATTCCAACGACATTTTCTACGTGCGTGTAGACCGGACCAGAAAAGTTCCTGTTACTGTTCTGATCCGTGCTCTTGGTTACGGTACTAACGCCGAGATCATTGACCTGTTCGGCGATGAGCTGAAACTGGAGAAGAGCTTCGAGAAGGATCCGTCCAACAACTACCAGGATGGTCTTCTGGAATTATATAAGAAGATTCGTCCGGGTGAGCCGCTTTCCGTAGACAGCGCAGAGAGCCTGTTAAACAGCATGTTCTTCGATCCGCGCCGCTACGATCTGGCAAAGGTAGGTCGTTATAAATTCAATAAAAAGCTTCACTTTAAGAACCGTATCGTAGGTCACGTTCTGGCTGAGGATGTGGTTGATACAACTACCGGAGAGATTCTGGCGGAGCAGGGAACAAAGGTTACCAAGGAACTTGCTACTGACATCCAGAACGCAGGCGTTCCGTTTGTATGGATTCAGGGTGAGAAGAAGAATCACAAGGTTCTTTCTAACATGATGGTAGATCTGGGCGCTTATGTGAATTTCGATCCGGAAGAAGTAGGCGTCACAGAGTTAGTATTCTATCCGGTTCTCCAGGGTATTCTGGAAGAAAATGCCGGCGCTTCTGATGAGGAGTTAAAAGAGATTATCCGCAGAGATATCCATGACCTGATTCCGAAGCATATTACGAAGGAAGATATCATCGCTTCCATCAACTACAACATGCATCTGGAAGGCGGCATCGGCAATCCAGATGATATCGACCATCTGGGCAACCGTCGTATCCGTGCGGTCGGCGAGCTGCTTCAGAACCAGTACCGTATCGGTCTGTCCCGTATGGAGCGTGTGGTACGTGAGCGTATGACAACACAGGACATGGAAGGTGTTTCTGCCCAGTCCCTGATCAATATCAAGCCGGTTACAGCAGCAGTCAAGGAGTTCTTCGGAAGTTCCCAGCTGTCCCAGTTCATGGATCAGAACAACCCGCTGTCCGAGCTGACCCATAAGAGACGTCTTTCCGCCCTGGGTCCTGGCGGTCTGTCAAGGGACCGTGCCGGATTCGAGGTACGAGATGTACACTACACACACTATGGCCGTATGTGCCCGATCGAGACACCTGAGGGACCGAACATCGGTCTGATCAACTCCCTGGCATCTTACGCACGTGTCAATGAGTACGGTTTCATCGAAGCTCCGTACCGTGTAGTAGATAAAACCGATCCGTCCAACCCGGTTGTTACGGATGAGGTTGTATACCTGACAGCAGACGAGGAAGATAACTTCGTTGTTGCACAGGCAAACGAGCAGTTAGACGAAGAAGGACACTTCGTCCACAATAACGTATCTGGTCGTTTCCGTGAGGAGACCTCCGAGTTCCAGAAGAAGAAAATCGACCTGATGGACGTATCCCCGAAGATGGTATTCTCCGTAGCTACTTCCATGATTCCGTTCCTGCAGAACGACGATGCGAACCGTGCTCTGATGGGATCGAACATGCAGCGTCAGGCGGTACCACTTCTGACCACCGAGAGAGCCGTTGTCGATACCGGTATTTCCGCGAAGGCAGCTGTTGACTCCGGTGTGTGTGTCGTTGCAAAGAATGCCGGTGTGGTTGAGCGCTCCGCTTCCAACGAGATCATCATCAAGAGAGATTCCGATGGAAACCGCGATGTATACCATCTGACAAAATTCAAGAGAAGCAACCAGTCCAACTGCTACAATCAGAAACCGATTGTATACAAGAATGACCATGTCGAAGCTGGCGAGGTTATCGCAGATGGCCCGTCCACCTGCAACGGTGAGATCGGTCTGGGCAAAAACCCGCTGATCGGCTTCATGACCTGGGAAGGCTACAACTACGAGGATGCCGTTCTTCTGTCTGAGCGTCTGGTTCAGGAGGATGTATATACCTCCGTCCATATCGAGGAATACGAGGCAGAAGCACGTGATACCAAGCTGGGACCGGAAGAGATCACAAGAGATGTTCCGGGTGTCGGCGAGGATGCACTGAAAGATCTGGACGAGCGCGGTATCATCCGCATCGGTGCAGAGGTTCGTGCCGGTGATATCCTGGTAGGTAAGGTTACTCCGAAGGGAGAGACCGAGCTGACCGCAGAAGAGCGCCTGTTACGTGCGATCTTCGGTGAGAAGGCAAGAGAGGTTCGTGATACCTCCCTGAAAGTACCGCATGGTGCATACGGTATCATCATTGATGCGAAGGTATTTACAAGAGAGAACGGCGACGAGCTGGCTCCGGGTGTAAATAAGACCGTTCGTATCTACATTGCACAGAAGAGAAAGATTTCCGTCGGCGATAAGATGGCTGGCCGTCATGGTAACAAGGGTGTCGTTTCCCGTGTACTTCCGGTTGAGGATATGCCGTTCCTTCCGAATGGCCGTCCGCTCGACATCGTACTGAACCCACTGGGCGTACCGTCCCGTATGAATATCGGACAGGTCCTGGAGATTCATTTAAGCCTTGCTGCCAAAGCACTTGGTTTTGATGTATCCACCCCGATTTTCGACGGTGCAGACGAGAAAGATATTCAGAACACTCTGGAGATGGCAAATGACTATGTCAACACCTCCTGGGAAGAGTTCGAAGCAAAATATAAAGATATTGTAGATCCGGAAGTTATGGAGTATCTGGGTACCCATCTGGAGCACAGAAAACTCTGGAAGGGCGTTCCGATCGGACGCGACGGTAAAGTCCGCCTGAGAGATGGACGTACCGGCGAGTACTTCGACAGCCCGGTTACAATCGGACACATGCATTACCTGAAACTGCATCATCTGGTTGATGATAAGATTCATGCACGTTCCACAGGTCCTTACTCCCTCGTTACACAGCAGCCGCTGGGTGGTAAAGCTCAGTTCGGTGGCCAGCGTTTCGGAGAGATGGAGGTTTGGGCTCTGGAGGCGTATGGCGCATCCTACACGCTGCAGGAGATCCTGACCGTGAAGTCCGATGATGTGGTAGGTCGTGTGAAGACATACGAGGCAATCATCAAGGGCGAGAATATTCCGGAGCCGGGTATTCCGGAGTCCTTCAAGGTACTCTTAAAAGAGCTTCAGTCCCTGGGTCTGGATGTCAGAGTTCTGGCAGAAGACGGTTCCGAGATCGAGCTCAAGGAGAACATCGACGAAGGCGATACCGATCTTCGTTCCGTCATCGAGGGTGACAGCAAGCGTTACTCTCAGAATGAGTCCTTCGGCAACTACGGTTACCAGGAGCAGGAATTTAAAGATGGTGAGCTGACCGATGTAGAGCACGATGAGTATACAGCAGAGGCAGACGGCTATACGGACGATGACTATGCAGACGTTTCCGATGATAATGGATCTGACGACGAAGAATAATCGATAGGAGGGAGTACCGCTCATGCCAGAGACAAATGAAACATATCAACCATTGACATTTGACGCAATCAAGATCGGTTTGGCATCCCCTGAAAAGATTCTGGAGTGGTCTCACGGCGAGGTTAAAAAGCCGGAGACCATCAACTACAGAACATTAAAGCCGGAGAAAGACGGCCTGTTCTGTGAGAGAATCTTTGGACCGAGCAAGGACTGGGAGTGCCACTGTGGTAAATATAAAAAAATCAGATATAAAGGTGTTATCTGTGACCGCTGCGGCGTTGAGGTTACAAAAGCCAGCGTCCGCCGTGAGCGCATGGGTCATATCGAGCTTGCAGCTCCGGTTTCCCACATCTGGTATTTCAAGGGAATTCCGAGCCGCATGGGTCTGATTCTGGACATTTCTCCGAGAACTCTGGAGAAGGTTCTGTACTTCGCTTCCTATATCGTGCTGGATCCGGGACAGACCGGACTGCAGATGAAGCAGGTTCTGTCTGAGAAGGAGTACCGTGACGAGATCGAGAAATACGGTTACGGTTCTTTCCGTGTCGGCATGGGTGCCGAGGCGATTCAGGAGCTTTTAAAGGCGATCGACCTGGAGAAGGATTCTGAGGATCTGAGAAACCAGTTACAGGATGCAACCGGACAGAAGCGTGCCCGCATCATCAAGCGTCTGGAAGTCGTAGAGGCATTCAGAAATTCCGGCAACAAACCGGAGTGGATGATCATGACCGTTGTCCCGGTTATCCCGCCGGATATCCGTCCGATGGTACAGCTGGATGGCGGACGTTTCGCAACTTCCGACTTAAACGATCTGTATCGTCGTATTATCAACCGTAACAACCGTCTTGCAAGACTTCTGGAGCTCGGCGCACCGGATATCATCGTGCGCAACGAGAAACGTATGCTTCAGGAGGCAGTTGACGCATTAATTGATAATGGCCGCCGCGGCCGTCCGGTTACCGGTCCTGGCAACCGTGCCCTCAAGTCCCTTTCTGATATGTTAAAGGGTAAACAGGGACGTTTCCGTCAGAACCTTCTGGGTAAACGAGTTGACTATTCCGGACGTTCTGTTATTGTTGTAGGACCGGAACTTAAGATTTATCAGTGTGGTCTTCCGAAAGAAATGGCGATCGAGCTGTTTAAGCCTTTCGTTATGAAAGAGCTGGTTTCTAACGGAACCGCTCATAACATTAAAAATGCAAAGAAGATGGTAGAGCGCCTTCAGCCGGAGGTTTGGGACGTTCTCGAGGATGTAATCAAAGAGCATCCGGTTATGTTAAACCGTGCTCCTACACTGCATCGTCTGGGTATCCAGGCATTCGAGCCGATTCTGGTAGAAGGTAAGGCAATCAAGCTGCATCCGCTTGTGTGTACCGCATTCAACGCCGATTTCGATGGTGACCAGATGGCGGTACATCTTCCGCTTTCCGTGGAAGCACAGGCAGAGTGCCGTTTCCTGCTGCTTTCCCCGAACAACCTGTTAAAACCGTCCGATGGTGGTCCGGTAGCCGTTCCTTCTCAGGATATGGTACTTGGTATCTACTATCTGACCCAGGAGCGTCCGGGCGCCAAGGGCGAGGGTATGGCATTCAAGAGCATCAACGAGGCGATTCTTGCATACGAGAACAAGGTTGTTACCCTGCATTCCCGTGTCAAAGTAAGAGTAACCCGCACGATGCCGGATGGCACAACGAAGACAGGTGTGATCGAGTCTACTGTAGGTCGTTTCATCTTTAACGAGATCATCCCGCAGGATCTGGGCTTCGTAGATCGTTCCCAGCCGGAGAATGAGCTGAAACTGGAAGTTGACTTCCACGTAGGCAAGAAGCAGTTAAAGCAGATTCTGGAGAAGGTTATCAATGTTCATGGTGCAACCCAGACAGCGATTACCCTGGATGACATCAAGGCGATTGGCTACAAGTTCTCTACACGTGCAGCCATGACCGTATCGATTTCCGATATGACCGTACCGGCAAGCAAGCCGAAGCTGATTGCTGATGCGCAGGCAACGGTTGACCATATCGCAAAGAACTTCCGCCGTGGTCTTATCACAGAGGAAGAGCGTTACAAAGAAGTTATCGAGACCTGGAAGGCAACCGATGATCAGCTGACTCATGACCTGCTGACAGGACTTGACAAATATAACAACATCTTCATGATGGCTGACTCCGGTGCGCGAGGATCGGATAAGCAGATCAAACAGCTTGCTGGTATGCGAGGACTGATGGCAGATACGACCGGTCATACGATTGAACTTCCTATCAAGTCCAACTTCCGTGAGGGTCTGGACGTACTGGAGTACTTCATCTCCGCACACGGAGCTCGAAAAGGTATGTCCGATACGGCTCTGCGTACTGCCGACTCTGGTTACCTGACCAGACGTCTGGTAGACGTATCCCAGGATCTGATCGTCCGCGAGGAGGACTGCTGCTGGGATAAGCCGGAGATTCCGTATATGGAGATCAAGGCATTCATGGATGGTCAGGAGACCATCGAGACATTGCAGGAGCGTATCACAGGACGTTTCATCGCTGAGACAATCACAGACCCGGATACAGGTGAAGTGGTGATTGAGAAGAACCATATGTGTACACCGAAGCGTGCAGCGGCTGTTATGGCAGCATTGAAGAAACAGGGCAGAGATTCCATCAAGATCCGTACCGTTCTGACCTGTAAATCCCATATCGGTGTGTGTGCGAAGTGCTACGGTGCCAACATGGCAACCGGTCAGCCGGTTCAGGTCGGTGAGGCAGTCGGCATCATCGCGGCACAGTCCATCGGTGAGCCTGGTACACAGCTGACCATGCGTACGTTCCACTCGGGCGGCGTTGCCGGTGGCGATATCACACAGGGTCTTCCGCGTGTCGAGGAGCTTTTCGAGGCACGTAAGCCGAAGGGACTTGCTATCATCGCTGAGTTCGGCGGTGTAGCAACCATCAAAGATACCAAGAAGAAACGTGAGATCATTATCACAGATAATGAGACGGGCAATTCCAAGACATACCTGATTCCTTACGGCTCCCGTATCAAGATTCAGGACGGCGCGGTTCTGGAGGCTGGTGACGAGCTGACCGAAGGTAGCGTGAACCCGCACGATATTCTGAAGATCAAGGGCGTCCGCGCCGTACAGGATTACATGATCCAGGAAGTACAGCGTGTATACCGTTTACAGGGTGTAGAAATCAACGATAAGCATATTGAGATGATCGTACACCAGATGTTAAAGAAGATTAAGATTGAGGAAAGTGGAGATTCCGACGTACTGCCGGGCGTATCCATGGATGTACTCGATTTCAACGAGATGAACGAGGCGCTGGAAGCCGAGGGCAAAGAGCCGGCGATCGGACGTCAGGTTATGCTGGGTATCACCAAGGCATCTCTGGCAACCGACTCCTTCTTATCCGCTGCATCCTTCCAGGAGACAACCAAGGTTCTGACCGAGGCTGCCATCAACGGAAAGGTAGATAAGCTGATTGGTCTGAAGGAGAACGTTCTGATTGGTAAGCTGATTCCGGCTGGTACCGGTATGAAGCGTTACCGCTCCATCAAGCTGAACACTGATGTTGAGGAAGAGGATGATATCGATCTGGCAGAGGACGACTTCAACGAGCCGGCTGAACTGGACGAGGCAGACAAGATTGTACTCAACGAGGATGAGCTGAGTGAAGAATAATTAAAAATGAAAAACGGAATCGTTTTTTGGAGATCGCCGCAGAGATGCGGCGGTCTTTTTTTGTGCCAATGATGCGCACTCGCGCGAAGCTGTAGGTTGTCGCAAGCGACCGCGCGAGACGCCCGAATGTGCCAAGGCACATTCGTTCCTGCCATATCATAGACAGAAAACCGTAAGAAATAGAAGCGCGGGATTGGTTGAATCGAAGGGGAAAATCCGTTATACTTATAAAGGAAATGTTTAAAATCCAAAGTAATGTGATTGAATTGTATGAATTTAAAAAACAAATTTAACGATTTTAGACTTTCAAAACAGAAACAATTATTTTAAAAATAGAGACATTGGAAGGAGATTATATAGATGAAGAGACACAATTGGCTCAAAAAACACACACTGGGACTGGCGGCGGCTCTGCTGATGACAGCCGGTATGTCGCAGATCGCGCTGGCAGGTGACTCGGTGTATGTCAATACGTCTTCCCTGCGCTACCGGACATCGGCGCAGATCAAGGACAATAATATCGCGGGCAATCTGTCCTACGGTCAGAAGCTGGAGCGCGTGGGAACCAGCGGGCAGTGGACGATGATTCTTTTGAATGGAAAGAAGTATTACGTTTCATCCGCCTATGTGACAAGCAAAAAACCGGCATCTGCAGGTGCTGTCCAGACAACCAGCCAGACAGCAGCGGGAGCGCAGACATCCGGCGGCACGGCGATCGCACTTTCTTCTAATTATAAATACGCAAATTATTCAAAGATCAACAGCGGAACTGCGACCCTGTACCGCTCGACTGCTTCCAACAAGAAAAATAAAGTGGTCTGTGTCAATGCCGGACATGGAACAAACGGTGGCGGAAGCGTCAAGACCCAGTGTCATCCGGATGGAAGTGCGAAAGTAACCGGCGGCACAACCGGAGCCGGTGCTACCTCAGCAGTGGCAGTTTCCAGCGGTATGACCTTTGCAGATGGAACAGCAGAGAGCAAGGTAACACTTGCTATGGCAAAGGTGCTTAAGACAAAACTTCTGAATGCAGGCTATGATGTACTGATGATCCGTGAATCAGATGATGTACAGCTGGATAATATAGCTCGTACGGTCATTGCGAATAACAACGCGGACTGTCATATAGCCTTGCACTGGGATTCAACCAGCAGCAACAAGGGTGCCTTTTTCATGAGCGTTCCAAGCAATGCAACCTACCGTGCGATGGAGCCGGTTGCCTCTCATTGGAAGCAGCACAACCAACTGGGCGAGTCGCTGATCAGCGGCTTAAAGAGCGCGGGTGTGAAGATTTATTCTAAAGGCAGCATGGAGATGGATTTGACCCAGACTTCCTATTCAACGATTCCGAGTGTGGATATTGAGCTGGGAGATAAGGCGTCCGATCATTCGGGTGCGACGCTTGAGACTCTGGCGAACGGACTGCTGGCTGGCGTGAATATATTCTTCGGACAGTAAAAACTGAAAGGAGGAAAGCGTATGGGATTGGTGGCGTTTATTATGGCATATGCATTATTTGCGTTTATCTTTTATATTCTGCAGGTAATTGCATACTGGAAGATCTTTACAAAAGCCGGGGAAGAAGGATGGAAATCCATCATTCCGATTTACAATGGCTATGTACAGTACCGGCTGACCTGGGATGTGCAGTATTTCTGGGTGGCACTGGGACTGGCGGTCGGCGGAGGTATTTTAAATTCCTTCGGCGGAATCGTGGGAGTTATCGGTTCGCTTGCGCTTCTGGGAACAGCACTCATGAATGTGGTGGCACTCTATAAGCTGGCGTGTGCCTATGGTCACGGGATAGGATTTACTATTGGTTTATTTTTCCTGAATCCGCTTTTTATGCTGATTCTTGGTTTTGGTGATTCGGAGTACATGGGACCGCAGGAGTAGCGGAAATGAAGTTCCGGGATATTTAAGATATTTTCCAGAAAAAAAGAGTCAGATGAGACAATAGAGGGTTTTGCACTGTACCTGTCTACAGCGCAAAACCCTTGTTACTGCTCACAGGTAGGCACTTTTGGAACCGAAAGTGCCGTAAGAAAACGTGGTGGCAGCAGGAATTTGCCGTATTTAAATGCGAAGCCACGGCAAATTCCGTTACTGGGCACGTATGCGTGAACAGTAACAAACCCTTTATTTTACGGGAAAAATTTGCATTTTATACCTTGACAGTGCAACTCAAACTAGCTATAATAAGTAAGCGTGCAAAATTCAAGGAATTTCTGCGCGGAAATACAAGCTTAAAAAAGCAACCACAGACAATATCACAGGAGGTGAAAAGGATGCCTACATTTAACCAGTTAGTAAGAAAGGGAAGACAGACATCTGAAAAGAAATCAACAGCTCCGGCTCTGCAGAAGGGATACAACTCTTTACAGAAGAAAGCTATCAACGTTTCTGCACCGCAGAAGAGAGGCGTGTGTACAGCCGTTAAGACTGCAACACCTAAAAAGCCTAACTCTGCTCTTAGAAAAATCGCCAGAGTTCGTCTTTCCAACGGTATCGAAGTAACAAGCTACATCCCGGGTGAGGGACACAACTTACAGGAGCACAGCGTTGTTCTGATTCGTGGTGGTCGTGTAAAAGACTTACCAGGTACCAGATACCACATCATCAGAGGTACTCTTGATACTGCAGGCGTAGCCAACAGAAAACAGGCGCGTTCCAAATACGGCGCTAAGAGACCGAAAGACAAGAAATAATTTTAATTAGGTAGAAGTTCTATTAGATTTAGAATGAATGTGCCGGACTTTGATATTGATCCTGTAGGTTGCAGGGAATCATAGAACCGCGCACGAGACGCAGGTTGAACTTAGAGAGAACCTGCCGAGTAGGAAGAGAGGAAGCACCATGCTCAATGTCGCGCTGAAAGACGCGCTCGTTTCGCAGGTGCGCTTTCACACTAAGCTCGTGAGGAACCTCGCTAAGTGTTCAATGCGAGTACCTAAGATCTAATGAATGGCTCCCGCGGCTCCCCGCCGGAGCAGATATTAAGGAGGGAAGTAACGTGCCACGTAAAGGACATACTCAGAAAAGAGACGTATTAGCGGATCCGCTGTACAACAACAAGGTTGTTACTAAATTAATCAACAACATCATGCTGGACGGCAAAAAGGGCGTTGCTCAGAAGATCGTATACGGCGCGTTTGATCGTGTCGCTGCAGAATCCGGTAAGGAAGCTGTAGAGGTTTTCGAAGAGGCAATGAACAACATCATGCCGGTTCTGGAAGTTAAGGCAAAACGTATCGGTGGTGCTACCTATCAGGTACCGATCGAGGTTAAGCCGGAAAGAAGACAGGCTCTTGCACTTCGCTGGATCACTCTGTACTCCCGTAAGAGAGGCGAGAAGACTCAGGAAGAGAGACTGGCAAAAGAGATTCTGGATGCAGCTAACAACACTGGTGCATCTGTGAAGAAGAAAGAAGATATGCATAAGATGGCAGAGGCTAACAAGGCATTTGCTCATTACAGATTCTAATAGGAGGAAAAAGCTTTGGCTGGAAGAGAATATCCGTTAGAGAGAACCAGAAATATTGGTATTATGGCTCATATCGATGCTGGTAAGACTACCACTACTGAGCGTATTCTGTATTATACTGGTGTTAACTATAAGATCGGTGATACTCATGAAGGTACTGCTACCATGGACTGGATGGCTCAGGAGCAGGAGAGAGGTATTACCATCACTTCTGCAGCGACAACCTGTCACTGGACTTTGCAGGAAAACTGCAAACCGAAACCAGGCGCTCTGGAGCATCGTATCAACATCATCGATACCCCAGGACACGTTGACTTCACGGTTGAGGTTGAGCGTTCCCTGCGTGTACTGGACGGCGCTGTAGGTGTATTCTGTGCTAAGGGTGGTGTAGAGCCGCAGTCTGAGAACGTATGGCGTCAGGCTGATACCTACAATGTACCGCGTATGGCATTCATCAACAAGATGGATATCCTGGGTGCAAACTTCTATGGCTGTGTAGAGCAGATCAAGACCAGACTTGGTAAGAATGCTATCTGTTTACAGCTTCCGATCGGCAAGGAAGATGATTTCAAGGGAATTATCGACCTGTTCGAGATGAAAGCATACATCTACAATGATGATAAGGGTGAGGACATCAGCATCCTTGATATCCCGGAGGATATGAAGGATGACGCTGAGCTTTACCACACCGAGCTGGTAGAGAAGATCTGCGAGCTGGATGATGATCTGATGATGGCATACCTTGAGGGTGAAGAGCCGTCTGTAGATGAATTAAAGAAAGTATTAAGAAAAGCAACCTGTGAGTGTCAGGCTATCCCGGTATGCTGTGGTACCGCATACAGAAATAAGGGTATTCAGAAGCTCCTGGATGCTATCATTGAGTTCATGCCGTCTCCGCTTGACATCCCGCCGATCAAGGGTGTTGACCTGGATGGCAACGAGACTGTAAGACATTCTTCCGACGAAGAGCCGTTCTCTGCTCTTGTATTCAAGATCATGACCGACCCGTTCGTAGGTAAGCTGGCTTACTTCCGTGTGTACTCAGGTGTTATGAACTCCGGTTCATACGTACTGAATGCAACAAAGGACAAAAAAGAGCGTGTTGGACGTATCCTTCAGATGCATGCCAACAAGCGTCACGAGCTGGAAAAGGTTTACTCCGGTGATATCGCAGCAGCGATCGGATTCAAGTTCTCCACCACAGGTGATACTATCTGTGATGAGCAGCATCCGGTAATCCTGGAGTCCATGGAGTTCCCGGAGCCGGTTATCGACATCGCTATCGAGCCGAAGACCAAAGCTGGTCAGGACAAGATGGGCGAGGCTCTTGCAAAACTGGCAGAGGAGGATCCGACCTTCCGTGCTTATACAAACAAAGAGACTGGTCAGACAATCATCGCTGGTATGGGCGAGCTCCATCTGGAGATTATCGTAGACCGTCTGCTTCGTGAGTTCCACGTTGAAGCTAACGTAGGTGCTCCGCAGGTAGCTTACAAAGAGACCTTCACAAAGGCTGTAGATGTAGACAGCAAGTATGCAAAACAGTCTGGTGGTCGTGGTCAGTACGGTCACTGTAAGGTACACTTCACTCCGATGGATCCGAACGGCGAAGAGACCTTCAAGTTTGAGTCCAGCGTTGTCGGCGGTGCTATCCCGAAAGAGTACATCCCGGCTGTAGGCGAAGGTATCGAAGAGGCTGCTAAGGCAGGTATCCTCGGCGGATTCCCGGTACTCGGCGTTCACGCTGACGTATACGATGGTTCCTACCATGAGGTCGACTCTTCTGAGATGGCTTTCCATATCGCAGGTTCCATGGCATTCAAGGATGCTATGCGTAAAGGTAACCCGGTACTGCTTGAGCCGATCATGAAGGTTGAGGTAACCATGCCGGAAGAGTATATGGGTGATATCATCGGTGATATCAACTCTCGTCGTGGTCGTATCGAGGGTATGGAAGACATCGGCGGCGGCAAGCTGGTTAAGGCTTATGTTCCGCTGGCAGAGATGTTCGGTTATTCTACCGACCTTCGTTCCAGAACTCAGGGACGTGGTAACTACTCCATGTTCTTTGAGAAATATGAGCAGGTTCCGAAGAGCGTTCAGGAGAAAGTTCTTGCTGGAAAAGCTGAGAAATAATTAAAAATGTAACTATATTGCCTTTTCCGGGCAGATAGCTGCCCGGAAAAGCAATATTAGGCTTGAAAAAACGGCTCTAATCGAATATAATTAGAGTCAGCCTAACATAAATTGAGATACCCGTATTGGGTGTAAATTAAGGAGGACGTCTTAAAATGGCAAAAGCAAAGTTTGAAAGAACTAAACCGCATTGTAACATTGGTACTATCGGACACGTAGACCATGGTAAAACAACCCTGACAGCAGCTATCACAAAAGTTCTGGCTGCAAGAGTAGCTGGTAACACAGCTGAGAACTTCGAGGATATCGATAAAGCTCCGGAAGAGAGAGAGCGTGGTATTACTATCTCTACTGCACACGTTGAGTATCAGACAGAGAAGAGACATTACGCACACGTTGACTGCCCAGGACATGCTGACTACGTTAAGAACATGATCACTGGTGCTGCTCAGATGGATGGCGCTATTCTGGTTGTAGCTGCTACCGATGGTGTTATGGCTCAGACAAGAGAGCACATCCTGCTTTCCCGTCAGGTAGGCGTACCGTACATCGTAGTATTCATGAACAAGTGCGATATGGTAGACGATCCGGAACTGCTTGAGCTGGTTGAGATGGAGATCAGAGACCTGCTGAACGAGTACGAGTTCCCGGGCGATGACACACCGATCATCCAGGGTTCTGCTCTGAAGGCTCTTGAGGATCCGAACGGCGAGTGGGGCGACAAGATCATGGAGCTCATGGACGCTGTAGATTCCTACATTCCGGATCCGGTACGTGCTACAGATAAGCCGTTCCTGATGCCGATCGAGGACGTATTCACCATCACAGGTCGTGGTACTGTTGCTACCGGCCGTGTTGAGCGTGGTACTCTGAAACTGAACGATGAGGTTGAGATCGTTGGTATTCACGAGGAGACTCGTAAGACTGTTGTAACTGGTATCGAGATGTTCCGTAAGCTGCTTGATCAGGCTGAGGCTGGTGATAACATCGGTGCTCTGCTTCGTGGTGTTCAGAGAACTGACATCCAGCGTGGTCAGTGTCTGGTTAAACCGGGCTCTGTAAAATGCCATAAGAAATTTACTGCTCAGGTTTACGTTCTGACAAAAGACGAGGGTGGTCGTCATACTCCGTTCTTCAACAACTATCGTCCGCAGTTCTACTTCAGAACCACTGACGTAACAGGCGTTTGTGAGTTACCGGCTGGTACCGAGATGTGTATGCCGGGCGACAACGTAGAGATGACTGTAGAGCTGATTCATCCGGTAGCTATGGAGCAGGGTCTTCGTTTCGCTATCCGTGAGGGCGGCCGTACAGTAGGATCTGGTAGAGTTGCTACTATCATTGAGTAATCAATGAATTAAACAAAGGTGCTTCTTGTATGCGCAGCAGGCAAGAAGATGTACCGTATATATATAATATAAAGTCGCTTCCAGGAAGCGCATTGTGTCCAGACGTAAGAGATACCCCGGAACCGTAAGGGTTTCCGGGGTTTTTCTGTTGTTTCATAGGAAATTGCGTTCTATGAAACAACAAACGCTCCGCGAGGATGCGTACTCGCGCGAAGCAGAAACATGTCGCAAGCGACCGCGCGAGACGCCCGAATGTGTTAAGGCACATTCTTTTTCACAGAATTTCAGCCCTTTACGCATTGTCGGTTGCCAGAAGTCCGGCGGCACGCAGGTTGGCAAGAAGTTCATTGAAGCGTTCAACGACATCTTCAGCACTTGTTGCATCTGCGACGGGAGCAGCGGCGGTGACGATGGCGGCGGGACCGGTAGGACCCGTTGCGCCGGTAGGACCCGTTGCGCCGGTAGCTCCTGTAGCGCCGGTAGGACCCGCAGCGCGGTAGGCCGGTTGCGCCAGTCGGCCCCGCAGCGCCG
>NZ_QUEL01000021.1:0-55259 GCF_003478145.1 Clostridium sp. AF29-8BH
TGTTAGAGATCAAAGGTGTGGGAATCAGGACAGTGTCAGGATTCCTTGCAGAAGTAGGTGATATCAGCCGCTTCAACAATCCGAAGGAACTGCAGAAACTTGCAGGATTGGCATTGGTTGAAAATAGTTTGGGAAAGCACAAGGGCGAGACAACAATAAGCAGACGAGGGCGAAAGAGACTTATATATCTACTCTTTGAGGTTGCAATGTCACTTGTGTCGAAGAACCAGGAGTTCAGGGAACTCCATAATTATTACACAACCAGAAGACTAAATCCATTGAAGAAAATGCAGTCACTTATGGCAATTGCAGCCAAGCTGATACGAGTCTTTTATGCCATGCTGACGAAAGGTGTGGATTATGATCCGAAAAAGATGGTCAGTGACATCAAGAAACCAGCAGTTTATCTACAGGCTGCGTAAGAAAGATAAGTAACTGTAATGGAGGCTGTCATGTGGACAGCCACTGAATCAAGCGGAATGTAACAGATAACGTCCACTGTTCACAGTGCTGGAACAGGAAGCGAGTCAGTAATCAATAATACAAAGAATGAGCCAGTAGTCGGCAGAAATCATCACCAAGGGGCATGACCCCGTAAAGGAGCATAGCTGACACCCTGGTTATGGGTAGGCAGAACGAAGGAAGTTAGGACCTCTGGAGACAGAGATGATCCTGGTGGATATAGGAGGTTAGCTGCCATAGAGGGAAGGGCATACGCAAGGCCAGTAAAGCGAAAATCAATGACGTTTTATTTCGTATACCATTCAACCGCTATTTCAGTACCTGATACATCGAAATGCTCATAGCTGTGGCTTATTCACTGAGATATGAAAGGTTGAAAAACCTTGAATTTTCAATAAAAAACACTTGATTATATGAGGAGGAGATCTGTATGCGACTGGAAGAACATCCTGTCCTAGATTTTGACCGGGGAGAAGAGGTCGTTTTTTACTATAACGGTCAGCCCATCACCGGCTTTACCCACGAAACCATCGCCGCCGCCCTGCATGCGGCTGGCATCCGCACACTGGGACACAGTCCCCAGCTGCACCGTCCAAGAGGTCTTTTTTGTGCCATCGGCAACTGTTCCTCTTGTTTCATGACTGTAGACGGTGAGCCAAATGTCCGCGTCTGCGTGACCCGCGTAAAGGCCGGCATGAAAGTGGAAGAACAGCACGGAAAGGGGGTTGTCCTATGATCAAACAGACCGAAATTCTCGTCATCGGAGGCGGACCGGCGGGTCTCTCTGCTGCCTGTGCCGCCGCCGAGCTGGGAGCCAGCGTCCTCTTATGTGAGCGCGATTACCTCCCCGGCGGTCAGTTAGTCAAACAGACGCACAAATTTTTTGGTTCCGAAAAACAATATGCCGGAGAACGCGGCATCCACATCGGAAACCTGCTGATAGAAAAAGCGAAACACCATCCAAATATTGAAATTTTGACAGAAGCAACCGTGCTGGGAATCTATGAGGACGGCATCGTTACTGTTTTTTATCACGGAAAACACATGAAAATCCGCCCATCCAAAATCATTCTCGCCACCGGCGCTTCTGAAAAGTTTCTGGAATTTCCCGGCAATGATCTTCCCGGTATCTACGGTGCCGGTGCCGTGCAGACCCTCATGAATGTCGCCGGCGTCAAACCGGCTGAACGTGTTTTAATGGTCGGTGCAGGCAATATCGGTCTGATTGTCTCCTATCAGCTGATGCAGGCAGGGGTTGAGGTTGCCGGCATTATCGAAGCCGCCCCCAAAATCGGCGGTTATCTGGTCCATGCCTCGAAAATCCGCCGCGCCGGTGTTCCTATCCGGACTGGCTATACGATCGAAAAAGCGTATGGAACCGATGCCCTTGAGGGCGTTGTCATCGTACAGGTTGACTCCCAGTTCCAGCCTGTCCCCGGCACGGAAGAGACGATTCCCTGCGATACGCTCTGTCTGGCAGTCGGACTGGCTCCGCTGACCGAGCTTTGCTGGCAGGCTGGCTGTGATATGGCATTTATCCGCGAATTATCCGGGCATATCCCGCTGACCGATGAAAACCTGGAAACCTCGGTTCCGGGCGTCTATGCAGCCGGCGATGTTTCCGGAATCGAAGAAGCCTCTTCCGCTATGGTGGAAGGCCGTCTCGCCGGATGTGCCGCTGCCGAAAGCCTCGGCTATGAGCCTGTCCGGGCGGCAGCCGAAAAGGAAGCTGCCCGTTCGGAGCTTTCTGAACTGCGCTCCGGTCCTGCCGGTGCCAGAATTTTAAGCGGTCTGGAAAAAGCCCGTAAACTTCGCCTGGAGCATGACATATGCAGGAAAGGAGGCGCATCCGTATGTTAATTCAGACAGGAATCCCGGATAAAGAAGCCATTGAAGCAGTTACGCCGGATGAAACACGTTTTTTAAAGGGCGCCGTTGCCATCGCAGAGTGTTTTCAGAAAATCCCCTGCAATCCCTGTACAAAGGCCTGTGTAAAAAAAGCAATCCACATCGAGCCGGATATCAACGAGACACCCAAAATTGATTTTGATGTCTGCAATGGCTGCGGTGCCTGTATGCTGAAGTGCCCGGGTCTTGCCATTTTCATCGTTGATAAAACATACAGCCCGACCGAAGCCCTCGTAAAGCTTCCGTTTGAATTTCTGCCGCTTCCTAAAAAAGGAGAGCTTGCCTGCGGTCTGAACCGCTCCGGCGAAGCACTCGGCTGGTTCCCGGTCGTACAGCTCATCCAGGGCGGCGCTAAAAATAAAACCAACATTGTCTGTCTGGCGGTTCCGAAGGAACTTGCATGGACGTTCGGGCAATCAAAGTAGGGGGGTATCAAAATGGATGATAAAAACACAATCCTCTGCCGATGTGAAGATTTAACCCGCGAGGACATTTTAAAATGTATTCAGGATGGTTACCGCACCATCGACGAAATTAAACGTGTAACCCGTGCTGGAATGGGTCCCTGTCAGGGACGTACCTGCCGGATGTTGATCGCACAGGAACTCTCTTCCTATTATAAACTTCCTCTGGAAGAGGTCCTGATGCCAACCTTCCGCCCTCCTGTCAAACCTATCAGCATGGGCGCTCTGGCAGACGCCTGGGAAGAAACCGTCCGGGACGGGGATGAAGGTTCTTACGGATCCTACGATCCATCTGCTACAAAAGGAGGTGGCTGCGAATGAAAAAAGCCTACGATGTCATCATTATCGGCGGAGGCATTATTGGATGTGCCACCGCATTTGAACTCGCCAAGCGTGGAATCACAGACATCCTCCTGATTGAGAAACGCTTTCTGACCTCCGGCGCAACGGGCCGCTGCGGCGCCGGTATCCGCCAGCAGTGGGGATCCGAGCTGAACGCGCGGATCGCTCTGGAAAGTACCCATATCTTTGAACATCTGGAAGAATATACCGGCTATACGCGCAGCTGCGGTCTCCATCAGGGCGGCTATCTTCTGGTTGCTTATACAGAAAAAGAATGGGCACAATTTCAGGAAAACCTCAAAGTCCAGCATAAGCTCGGCATTGATTCCCGCGCCGTCGATTTAAAAGAAGCAAAAGAGATTGTTCCATACCTGAATACCGACGGTATGTTTGGCGCTACCTTCTGCCAGAAGGATGGTCACGCAGATCCGTTCCAGTGTACACAGGCCTACGCACAGGGTGCCAAACGGATGGGTGTTGAATTTCTGACCTACACCGAGGTCACCGGGCTTCAAACGAAAGCCGGACGCATCCACGCCGTTGAGACAACAAACGGAACCTTTGAAGCCAGAACCGTCATCAACTGTGCCAACGTCCATGCGCCAGAGCTGGCTAAAATGGTTGGTGAGGATATTCCTGTTACCTCGGAACGCCATCAGGCGCTGGTAACCGAGCCGGTTGCACCTCTCATCGACTGCATGGTCATGTCCTTCCACCGTTCCTATTATGTCCAGCAGACACCGCATGGAAGCTTCGTCATGGGCATCGGCCCCCACGAAGCCCCCAGCTACAATTTCAATTCTTCCTGGCAGTTTCTGGAAAAGAACTGTGCTGTCATGTGTGAGGCACTTCCGATTCTGCGGAAACTGAAAGTGGTCCGCCAGTGGGCTGGACAGTACGATTTAAGCCCGGACTGCAACCCTGTCATCGACGAGGCGGCTGAGGCAAAAGGATTTTACAGCGTCTGTGGGTTCTCCGGACACGGTTTCATGGTCTCCCCCCGCATTGCCATCCTCATGGCAAACCATCTCGCCGGGCAGGAGGACAGCATGGATATCAAGTTATTCAGCAAAGAACGCTACAAAACCGGCAAGCTCCTCCTGGAGCCGGCGGTTGTATAGATATAGCATAAACGCAAAAATCGGCAGTAAACGAACCAATTTTCGTTTACTGCCGATGCTTTTACGCCTCTTTCGTCCCTTTATTCTTTCGATCCAGAATAACCAGAACCACAATCAGCGCTGCGAATCCCACGCCGGTTCCCACCCAGCCATTGGCGGTAATTCCGGCTGCCAGATAACCGAGGAAACAGCACGCTGCTACGCACAGCACATACGGGATCTGGGTCGATACGTGGTTGATGTGGTGGCACTGGGCGCCAGCCGACGCAAGGATGGTCGTATCCGAGATCGGGGAAACATGGTCGCCGCAGACCGCACCTGCCAGAATCGAAGCCGTCACGATCGTAAGTGTTCATATTTTCAGCGCCGACCACCGCAAATGCAATCGGAAGCAGAATACCGAAGGTACCCCAGGACGTACCGGTCGAGAACGCCAGCCCCGCCGCGATGACGAACATCAGGGCCGGCATCAGGGAGCCGACCAGCGCATTGCCGCCCACTACCTCTTTGACATAGCCGCCGATGTTTAAGTAATCCGCACTGCAGATACCAGACAGAGTCCAGGCAAGGCACAGAATCATGATCGCCGGGATCATTGCCTTGACGCCGATCGTGAAGGATTCACAGAACTCATTGAACCGGATGACACGGCGAATCATGTAAAATACAAAGATAAACACCAGTGTGAAGAAGGAACCAAGCACCAGGCTCAGTGCCGAATCACAGTTGGCGAACGCCTCGACCAGACCAACGCCGTCCAGGATGCCGCCTGTATACAGCATACCGCTGACGCAGAACGCAATCAGAACCAGGATCGGAAGAATCAGATCGATAACCTTTCCGTTGCCGGAGATCTCCATCGCCTCCGCCTCGACCGTCGTCTCTTTTCCAGTCTTTTTCACCTGTTCTTCATAGCGTTTCATCGCCGCGAAATCAAAATCGCCTGCTACCAAAAAGAGCATGAAGCAGATCGTGAGAAGCGCATACAGATTAAACGGAATCGTGTGAAGGAACAGACTGAAGCCGTCCACTCCGCTGTCCTCCGGAAGCGAAGAACCGACCGCTGCCGCCCAGCTTGAGATCGGCGCGATGATACAGATCGGCGCCGCCGTCGCATCGATGATGTAGGCTAACTTCGCACGTGTGATCTTGTGCTTGTCCGTCACCGGACGCATAACCGTGCCGACGGTCAGGCAGTTAAAATAGTCATCCACGAAAATCAGCATTCCGAGGAACATGGTTGCAAACAGTGCGCCCTTCTTCGTGCGGATCGCGTGGGACGCCCACTCACCATAAGCCTTCGACGCACCAGACTTTGTGATCAGTGCTACCACGATGCCGAGAAATGCCAGGAAAAGCAGAATGTTGACATTGCCCCCGATCTTCTCGCCCATGATCGCGATCATGGTTTCCACCGCATGAAGCGGATTTGGACCCGTAAATAAAAACGCGCCCGACATAATACCTATCAGCAGAGACAGGTACACCTCTTTCGTAATCAATGCAAGCGCAATGGCTACGATAGGCGGTATTAAAGAAAAAATCGTACCGCTCATAATTACCCCCTTATGGATTATCTGTACACATTCGGGCAAATTCTGCCCGTTTTTGAGCATACTATACTTACATAATAAATGCCCCCGGGCACTTTGTCCAGCGTCCGGGGACATTTTTTCATATTTTCTCTCTTTTTACTTTCTTTTCCTGCTTTTTACTCTGTTTTCTCCAGCTCTGCCAGTTCCAGAGCTGTCGCCTCGTATTTGGCAAGAATAACATTCTGAATCATGTCTCTGGTTTCCGAATTAATCGGGTGGGCAATATCCCGGTATTCTCCATCCGCAGCCTTACGGCTCGGCATAGCAATAAAAAGTCCTTTCTCTCCCTCAATAACCTTGATATCATGAACCACAAATTCATTGTCAAGTGTGATGGATACGATGGCTTTCATCTTACCTTCCTTCTCTATCCGCCGCACTCTTACGTCTGTAATCTGCATACCCATTTACCCCTTCCGTCTGTTCTTTGATGTACCCTATAATGTAAACCGCTCGTTCTTCTCAATGACAATCTTTACATCTTCCGGCGTACCGATGTGCGTCGTGTTGGCGCGGATCGTATCACGGCTCTCTACAATACAATTCTCAATCACTGTATTGTCCCCGATGTAAACATCATTTAAAATAACAGAATTCCGGATGATACAGTTATTGCCTACATATACCTTCTTAAACAGAACCGAGTTCTCCACCGTACCATTTAAGATACAGCCGCTGGATACCAGGCTGTTCTTGACATTTGCACCCGGATTGTATTTTGCCGGCGGAAGATCATCTACCTTGGAGTAGATCTCCGGGTATTCCTTGAAGAAATAGTGGCGTACATCCGGTTTTAGGAAATCCATGTTCGTCTTGTAGTACGAATCAACCGAAGCGATGTTGCTCCAGTAAGTTCCTAACTTATACGCGTAAATGCGTTTGAGGTTCTTATATCTGACTAAAATATCGGTAACAAAATCATACCGATCCTCTGCTGCACAGCGCTCCAGAAGTTCGATGAGCTGACGGCGGCGGATTACATAGATACCGCAGGAGATCATGCTGGAGGTCGCCAGCATCGGTTTTTCCTCAAAATCTGTGATACGTCCGTCATCGTTTAACTTCACCAGACCGAAGCGGGTAACGTCCTCCTCCGGAGGCATCTCCTTGCATACTACGGTAATATCCGCTTTCTTTTCAATATGATACTCCAGTACCTTGCCGTAATCCAATTTATAGACACAGTCGCCGCCTGCAATGACCACATACGGCTCATGGCTCTTCTTTAAGAAATCGAGGTTCTGATACAGCGCATCTGCGGTACCGCGGTACCAGTCGCTGCTCTCTGCCGTGATCGTCGGTGTGAATACATACATGCCGCCCTGCTTACGTCCGAAATCCCACCACTTGGAAGAACTCAAGTGCTCATTCAGGGAACGGGAGTTGTACTGCGTCAGTACCGCCACACTCTGGATGTGGGAATTGCTCATATTGCTCAGAGCAAAATCGACACTGCGGTAGCTGCCTGCGATAGGCATCGCTGCGATGGCTCTCTTATTGGATAATTCTCTCATTCTCTTGCTGTTGCCGCCAGCTAAAACAATCCCGATCGCTCTCATTGTATTCCACCTGCCTTTATGATATAATCGCCGCTCTCCAGCTCGCCGCCGTGATAATCTTCTGCCGTCGTCACGCCGGAAATCGCTGTGTTCCGTCCTATCTTCACTCCATCCGGTATCACGGAGCGCTCTCCGATCGTTACCAGATCGAACTGATATACCTTCTTGTCGTACTTGCTCTCGGCATATTCTCCGACGCCGACCTCGGCATTCTCACCGATGGTAACGTCCTCCGCCACGATCGCCTTATCCACAACCGTGCCAGCGCCGATCGTCGTGCCCTTCATGATGATCGAATCACGGATCACCGCACCTTCTCCGATCGTAACGCCTGCTCCGATGACCGAGTTAATGACTTCGCCGTATACCTCGGTGCCCTCGCCGATGATACTGCGCTCTATCTTAGACTGCTCCGATATAAATTGTGGGGGAATAATATCGCTCTTCGTGTAAATCTTCCAGTATTCTTCATACAGGTTGAACTCCGGAATGATGTCGATCAGTTCCATGTTTGCCTCCCAGTAGGAGCCAAGGGTTCCGACATCTTTCCAGTAGCCGTTGTACTCGTATGCGAAGATACGTTTTCCAGCTGCATGGCAATACGGGATAATGTGCTTTCCAAAGTCACATCCAGGCTCGTCCGAGAGCTTGATGAGCGCTTCCTTGAGCACCTTCCAGCTGAATATGTAAATACCCATGGAAGCTAAATTGCTGCGCGGATTCGCCGGTTTCTCCTCAAACTCCGTAATGCGGTTGTTGTCATCGGTTATAACGATACCGAAACGGCTTGCCTCCTCCATCGGAACCTGCATCGCCGCGATCGTCACATCCGCATTGTTTGCTTTGTGGTATTCCAGCATTACCTCGTAGTCCATCTTGTAGATGTGGTCGCCGGACAAAATCAGCACATACTCTGGATTGTACGTTTCCATGTATTCCAGATTCTGGTAGATCGCGTTCGCCGTACCGGTGTACCAATCGCTTCCTTTGCTCCGCTCATACGGCGGAAGTACCGTCACACCACCTACGTTGCGGTCCAGATCCCACGGAATACCGATTCCAATATGTGCATTCAGCCGCAGCGGCTGATACTGGGTCAGAACGCCTACCGTGTCCACTCCCGAATTGATACAGTTACTTAACGGAAAATCGATGATTCGATACTTTCCTCCGAAAGAAACCGCAGGTTTTGCTACTTTTTGAGTTAAGACACCCAGACGACTGCCCTGTCCGCCTGCTAACAGCATAGCTATCATTTCCTTTTTAATCACGATATCACCCCTCGATGCTCACATATAATGTGTATTTTAAACCTGTTTTTATTATAACATACTTCACGAAAATAGTGAACAAATTTTTAATAGAATTTGTCCCAATTTTGTACATTTTCCGACATTTTTCGTTCCTTTTACATAATATTTTCGTAATTCCGGGATGTGGAATCTACCTTTGATTTTCCCATGGATAACCCCGCGCTTCGCTTGGATATGCAGATGCAGTATTAAGTTCCCGTCATTTTGCTGCCCAGTGAAAAAGACTGATAATTTTTTCCTTCTATCCCCCCAGATTTTCCCTCCGTCCCTTGAATCTACAAGAAAAATACAGTATAATGAAAGTTAAACACGGTCTGCACACTGCAGGGCAGTCCGCATGAGAAAGTTTATTTTGCAAAATAAGGAGTTTACTGAGATGAATTTAACCACTGTAAGAGAAATTTACCGTTCCAGAGAGACGTATCTGGACAAAGAAGTTCAGATCGGCGGCTGGGTACGAAGCGTGCGCGGTTCCAAGAACTTTGGCTTCATCGTTGTGAGCGATGGCAGCTACTTTGAGACGCTTCAGGTTGTTTACCATGATACAATGCCGAACTTTGCGGAGATCTCCAAGTTAAACGTAGGCGCATCCATTATCGTAAAAGGTACCCTGGTTGCGACCCCGGAGGCAAAGCAGCCGTTCGAGATTCAGGCGACCGAGGTAGCCGTTGAGGGACCGTCCGCTTCGGATTATCCGCTTCAGAAGAAACGCCACAGCCTTGAGTATCTGCGTACCATCTCCACCTGCGTCCGAGAACCAACACCTTCCAGGCTGTGTTCCGTGTACGTTCCCTGGCAGCTTACGCGATCCATCAGTATTTCCAGGAGCGCGATTTCGTGTATGTCCACACTCCACTGATTACCGCAAGTGACTGCGAGGGCGCCGGTGAGATGTTCCAGGTTACCACGATGGATCTGAACAATGTTCCGAAAAAGGATGACGGCACGGTTGACTACTCCCAGGATTTCTTCGGAAAACCGACCAACTTAACCGTCAGCGGTCAGTTAAACGGCGAGACCTACGCGATGGCATTCCGCAATATCTACACCTTCGGACCGACCTTCCGCGCAGAGAACTCCAACACGACCCGTCATGCAGCTGAGTTCTGGATGATCGAGCCGGAGATGGCATTTGCGGATCTGAACGACAACATGGAAGTTGCCGAGGATATGTTAAAATATGTCATCCGCTACATCTTAGAGCACGCACCGGAAGAGATGAATTTCTTCAACCAGTTCATCGACAAGGGACTCCTTGACCGCTTAAACCACGTATTAAATTCCGAGTTCGGTCATGTAACCTACACCGAGGCTGTCCGCATCCTCGAAGAGCACAACGACGAATTCGACTACAAGGTATTCTGGGGCTGTGACTTACAGACCGAGCATGAGCGCTACTTAACCGAGAAGATCTTCCAGAAACCGGTCTTCGTTACCGATTATCCGAAGGAGATCAAGGCATTCTACATGAAGATGAACGAGGACGGCAAGACCGTTGCAGCGATGGACTGTCTCGTACCGGGCATCGGCGAGATCATCGGCGGCAGCCAGAGAGAGGACAACTTAGAGAAGTTAGAGGCGCGTATGGACGAGCTTGGACTCAAAAAGGAGGACTACGGTTTCTATCTGGATCTGCGTAAATACGGTTCCGCAAGACACTCCGGATTTGGTCTTGGATTCGAGCGCTGCGTGATGTACTTAACCGGCGTTTCCAACATCCGTGATGTCATCCCGTTCCCGAGAACCGTAAACAACTGTGAACTGTAAACAATAAGCAACTATGGGGCTGTCGCAAATACTGGAATCTGCTTTCTGCTATTTGCAGCAGTCCCTTTTCTATTATTATTTTAATATGTACATACGGAGTGACAGACTCCTGAAAGGGGGAGAGAATGTGAAATTTATCCATACCGGCGATATCCACTGGGGCATGTCCCCGGACAGCGACAAGCCTTGGAGCCGGGAGCGCAGCCGCGATATCCGCGATACGTTTACCGCCATCATCGCCAAGGCAAAGGAGCTGCGCGTGGACTGCCTGTTCATCGCGGGGGATCTGTTCCACCGCCAGCCGCTGCTGCGCGATCTGAAAGAGGTCAATTACCTGTTTTCCACGATCCCGCAGACACAGGTTATCATCATCGCGGGCAATCACGACCGGATCCGCAAAAATTCAGCCGTTTTAAGCTTTTCCTGGGCTTCCAACGTGACGTTTCTGGAAAGTGAGGATGTCTCATCCGTCTATTTTGAGGATATCAACACCGAGGTGACCGGCTTTTCTTACTATACTGCGGAGATCCCGGAGCCGCGCCTCGATGCTCTTGAAGCGCCGGAGGATGGAAAAATCCACATTCTGCTGGGGCACGGCGGCGACGCGAACCACGTCCCGATCGACCGGGCGGCGCTGGCTTCCTCCGGATTTTCATATATCGCACTGGGGCACATCCACAGGCCAGAGATCCTACTGGACAAAAAGATGGCATACTGTGGTTCCCCGGAGCCGCTTGATAAGACCGAGACCGGCAGGCACGGCATCCTTTACGGCGAGATCGACCCGGAAAGCGGTCAGGTAACGACACTGGACTTTATTCCGATGGCGAAGCTCCGCTACATCCCGCTCATCGTCCGCGTCACGCCGGATACGACCAACACGGAGCTGTACTTAAAAATCGCCCATGAGATCGAACAGCGCGGCAATGACAATATTTTCCGCTTCAAGGTGCAGGGCATGCGCGATCCCGATATTTCCTTCGATCTGGACGCCTTAAAGCTGCGTTTCCGCATCGCGGATATCATCGATGAGACGGAACCGCAATACGATTTTTCCGCCCTGTTTGCCGAGCATCCAAGCGATATGATCGGCTTTTACATCCAGGCACTGAAAAAACCGGACATGAGTCCGGTGGAGAAAAAGGCGCTGTTTTACGGCATCCACGCCCTGCTTCTCACCACCGATGAAAGGAGTTAGCTTCCATGCGTTTTCTTGATCTTTATATCAGTGGGTTTGGAAAATTTCATGACACAGCCGTCTCCTTTGAGGACGGGTTAAACGTCATTTACGGTAAAAATGAAGCTGGCAAATCCACGATCCACACCTTTATCCGCGGCATGCTCTTCGGCATCGAGCGTCAGAGGGGGCGCGCCGCCAGAAACGACATCTACAGCAAATATGAGCCGTGGGAAAACAGCGGCACCTACGAGGGGCAGCTCCGGCTTGAATCTGACGACGGCACCATTTACCGGATCGAGCGCTCGTTCCAGAAAAATAAGAAGGAATTTACCGTCATCAACGAGACGACCGGACGCGAGGAACCGGACGGCCGCGCCGTTTTGCAGGAAATTTTGGGCGGCATGAGTGAAACCATGTACAACAACACCATCAGCATCAGCCAGTTAAAGAGTGCGACCGATGAAGGCATGGTTTCAGAACTGAAAAACTATATTGCTAACATGAATACCTCTGGCAATATGGCGCTCAATATCACTAAGGCAACCGCCTATCTGAAAAATCAGCGCAAACAATTTGAATCCCAGTTAAGCCCGGAGGCTTCGGTCAACTATACCTCCCTTCTTAGCGAGATCCGCGCGCTGGAACGCGAGCTTTCTTCGCCAAAATATGAGAATCAGTTACAGGAATACTCAAAGCTGCGTGACTCGGTTCGAAATGAACTGGAACATCAGAAAATAGAAAAAGAAGATTTATCCGACCGGCTGCAGAAGAGCCGTCAGGTACTGGATGAGTTTTCCTTTACGGACGAGGCGTCCATCGAGGCGTACCGCAGTCAGGCTGAAACACTCTACCAGGACTATCAGCATGCACAGGCGTCTTCCTCCAGCAAGGGATCCCGGTTTTTCCAGGTGTTTTTCTTTGTCGCAGCAGCAATTTGCGCTATCTGCGCGGCATACTGCGGATATCTGGCGTTCTTCCCGCTTCCGTCCCCATGGCTGGGAGCTGGTCCCACCGCCCTCATCTTTGGAGGCGCCGCCCTTGTGCTTCTCATGCTGGGAATCTGCGTCACACGGCACCGGAGCCGCCGCAGGCAGGAGGCGGAGAAAAGTGCCTCTGTTTTATCGGAGATTTTGCGCCGCCACCTGGGCGAATCCGAGATTTCGGATGAATCCATGAAGCTTTTATCCCAGCGGTTGGACCGCTTCATCACGCTCTGCCACGCCGTTACAAACTCGGAGGATTCACTGGTAAAACGTTCCGAACAGATCTCGGCGCTGATGGCAAAGCAGAATGACTGCAGCCTTGTCATCGAGGAACAACAGCGCGTCCAGTGGGAGTTAGAGAAAAAGCTGGAGCACCTATCCGCCTGCAAAGATCGGGCAGCGGCGCTCAAACACATTTTAAATGAAAATGAGCGCATCCATCAGGAGATCGCCTCCGTGGATCTGGCGCTTGATACCTTAAAAGAGCTTTCCACCACCATCCGGGATTCTTTCGGCCTGTACTTAAATAAGACTGCGTCCGACCTGATCGCCGGAATTACCGGCGGAATTTATTCCAGCATCAGCATCGATGAGAACTTGAATGCGTTTTTAAATACCCGCCGGAAGCTGATCCCGCTTGAACAGGTCAGCAGCGGCACCGCCGACCAGATCTATCTGGCGCTGCGCCTCGCCGCCGCCCACTTTATCCAGGGCGATGCAGACCGGCTGCCGCTCATCTTTGACGACAGCTTCGTCCTCTACGACGACGAGCGCCTGAGAACCGTCCTCAAATGGCTGCCAACCGCCTATTCCGGGCAGATTCTTGTATTTACTTGTCATGAGAGGGAGATGCGGGTGCTGAAGGAAGAAGGAGCTGCGGTGCATGAAGTGCGGTTGTAGGACTCTTTTCGTACATAACCGTGACATTGCCTGTTTCCTATGACATTAAAAAGAACGCCATTTTCTGACATGTATTGGTCCGGAAATGACGTTCTTTTTGTTTCTATTTTAAAGGTCTATTTTTAGTCCCGTATTCCCGCCCGATACTTCGCCAGCAGCTTATTGATACGTCCAGTCGGATTTAACAGCTCGCTTAAGGAGGCATCGTGGTTCAGGTTATCGATGATGAGCGCGATGTATTTGCTCATATCGACGCTGATATAGTACGGTCTGGAGAGAAGCTCCGGTGTCTGGTATACCAGGTTGGTGGTCAGGACGCGGTCGATCAGACCGTTCTCATAGTACTCGTCAAACTTCTGCAGTCCGTTGGTAAACAGACCGAAGGTCGCGCATACGAATACCTTTCTCGCCTTGCGGCTCTTTAATTCCTTCGCTACATCTAACATGCTCTCGCCAGAGGAGATCATATCATCGATGATCAGGACATCCTTGCCCTCTACGCTGGATCCCAAGAACTCATGGGCAACGATCGGGTTGCGTCCGTTGACGATCCTGGTGTAATCGCGGCGTTTGTAGAACATACCCATGTCAAGTCCCAGCACGTTGGAGAAGAAGACAGCGCGGGACATACCGCCCTCATCCGGGCTGATGACCATCATGTGATCGCTATCGATCTCCAGCTCTTTCTCATTTTTCAGCAGATATTTGATAAACTGGTAAATCGGCTGAACGGTCTCAAAACCCTTGAGCGGAATCGCGTTCTGGACACGCGGATCGTGTGCGTCAAAGGTAATGATATTCTCAACGCCCATATCTACCAGCTCCTCCAGTGCCAGCGCGCAGTCTAAGGACTCACGGCCGGAGCGCTTATGCTGGCGGCTCTCATACAGGAACGGCATGATTACGTTGATACGGCGTGCCTTTCCGCCTGCTGCCGCAATGACACGTTTCAGATCCTGATAATGATCATCCGGGGACATATGGTTTACCATGCCGCACAGAGAATATGTCTGGCTGTAGTTGCAGACATCCACGATCAGATACAGATCATCGCCGCGCACCGACGCCTTGATCTCGCCCTTTGCCTCGCCGGAACCAAATCTCGGTGTGTTTGCCCCGATGATGTAGGAGTCTCTCTGATAACCTGAAAATGCGATCGACGTCTTGTGCTCGCTTTCGCGCTCATTTCTCCAGTCCACCAGATATTTGTCTACCTTGCCTACCAGTTCCTCACATCCCTTTAATGGAATCAGTCCCAGCGGACCTACCGGTATCGTCTCAATGATTTTCTCTTCGTACAGCATTTTCCATTTTCCTCCAGCCTGTTTACTCTCTGTTAATTCGTTTTTTTGCATATGTTAGCGCATTCTAACGTCTCTTTTATATCATTATGTCCCTTATAAGTCAACCCATTACCGGTTTTCCAGCTTTTTTCGTATCCGGATATCCTCGCCGTAGAGCGGAATGATCTGATACTGGCTTATGATCCGTGACATGACGCGGTCGGTAAACTCGTCGCGCATCTCATTGACCGGCAGATTGGTGGAAATGATCGTGCCTTTCTTCCGGTTTAAGCGCTCGTTGACCACATAGAAGAGCTGGGAAGTCGTAAACGTATTCACCAGTTCCGTCCCCAGATCGTCGATGATCAGCAGATCGCACTCTAATAAATACTGGGAGCGGTCGCGATCCTCATCGGTCGCATCATTTGCGAAGCGGTCCCTTGAAAATATCTCATACATCTCCACCGCTGGGAGATACACGACGCTGAAACAACGCTCAATCAGCTCTTTCGCGATGCAGTTGCTTAAAAACGTCTTTCCGAGCCCCGTTTTTCCGGTAAATAAGATATTTCCCTTTTCTTCTTTAAATCCGTCCACATAGCGGTGGCAGAACGCCGTCACCTGCTCCATATACGCGCGGGCAGTCTTGCCGCTACGCGGATCGATCTTCGTGTCATCAAAATAATCATAGGAAAAATGAGAAAAATTCTCCCGCTCCAGCACTTCCCGGATATTCGACTGGGCGTATAACAGATCGATCTCCCGCTGACGGAAACAGTGGCATTTTATGCCGTCTTTGTACCCGGTATCCTTACAGTCCGGACAATTATACTGCATCTCCAGATAGTCCGCCGGATAGCCGTAGGCGCTCATCAGCACCTGACGCTGCTCTTTCAGGTCTGCGATTGTCCCTCGCAAACGTTTCACCGCGTCCGCATCGCCCGCCAGAAGCTCTTTCGCGCTCTTGACCGCCGCGGCGGCGATCGCATCGTTCATCTCCCGGACCGCCGGTATTTTCTCATAGACCTCGTCAACCCGCGCGTCCAGCTCATGTTTCTTCTGAAGCTGTGTCCGGTTATAAACACGCATGATCGATTCATACTGCGAATTACTGAGTGCCATCGTCCCCTCCTGTCTTCTGCGCTCCGTTTATCATGCTCCATACCATCTCGTCGTAATCATATCCGTGTTCCTCTAGATTGTGGAACCGGTTGGAAGAACGGCTGCTGCCTGCAGACGCCTGCCGGCGCTTCGCCCCGCCTTCTTCCTTCCGTTTTTTATCTAGCTCTGACACATCCCGGAAGCTCTTGACGCCGGCATTTTTCCAATCCCGCAGGATCTTGTCTGCATAGTCAAACGACGGTTTATGTATCTGCCGGATCGTGCGGCTGCACGCCTCGACGATCAGCTCGCGCGTGAAACCGTACTCCCAGAACCATTTTTCGATAAATTCACTCTCGACCTCCGCCGGACTCCGGTCCGAAAGCCCCATCGCCCGCATAACCGCGAATGAACCCTTCGTGTAGCCCCTGCCGCTCGCTTTCGCCTGTTCCACATCCTTGATGCCGCGCTTATGCCAGCCGAGCGCCACCTTTTCCATATAGCGCAGGCTGGTGTGGTGGTTCTGCACGCAGTACTCAATCAGGTATTCCAGCAATTCCCCGGAAAATCCCAGATTCGAATAGAGATTTCCAAGAATCTGGCAGTCCGTCGGTGTGAGCAGCTTGTTTAAATACTGCTGGGCAATATAGATGAGCTGCTTAAACGACTCATCCGAGGTCAGGCGTGACATATCGCAGGCTGCGGCTTCCCGCGCGGCAGTTTTTGCAGATGGCGCAAAGGAACCAGCGCCTGCCAGGGATTCCGTTGAAGCAAAAACCGGTGAAATTTGCTGTCCCGGCGTCTCCTGAAACGATCGCTGTGCCTCTTCACCGACTTCCGTTCCCAGCACCCCGGCTCTCTGCCAGTATGCCAGCGCGCGCTGCACGTCCGCCTCCGTGTGGTTGAGCGCGTCCGCGATCTGTCCGATCGAGACTTCCTCCTGCTGGTGGCGGAGCAGGTACAGATATACCTTCACATATTCTCCACTGGCTCCCGCCATATATGTATCAATAAATACGTCCGGAACCGGCGTCGCGCCCACCGCCAGCCGGTTTTTGAATCCTATTCCCATCGTCTAACTTCCCTCTTAGCCATTCTGTGTCCTCACATTTCCTGTTACCATTTATCTATCAGCAGCCTGCGGCTGTGTAAACCATTCAAACTGCTGTATTTTACTTTTATTTTGAAATGTTCTCTATTTGTTCCATCCAAATCTTCCTGTTTTCTTACTTTTCCACCGTTTTGATTTTGTTTCCGGACTTTTCCACAATTTTGCTCCGGACAAGACAGTTTTCATCCATTTATCACAGGTTCACTGCGTCTGTTCCTATCATAACATACCTTTTTTTAAAAAGAAATACTCCTAATTATGGTTCGCGGCCGACACTTTTAGACCAATTTTTCCACTATTTTGATTGTGGATAATGTGGATAATGTGGAAAAAGCCTTCAAAAATCCTCAAAAAACAACCCTTCATCCGACAAAATCCTTATTTTATCAACATTTTCGGCATTTCCCCATTTCCGCATTTAGGCGCAAAAAATCCACATAGTTCCTTTACATAATATGTTGAAAACTATGTGGATAATGTGGATAACTATATGTACACTCGGAGTGCATCTATTTCGCAAGGAGGTTTTCCCCTACATTTACAACGTCTCCGGCGCCCATGGTTATCAGCAGGTCACCCTGTGCACAATGTTCCATGACAAATTTTTCTATTTCATCGAACGTCGGCAGATACCAGGCTTCTTTTCCTTTTTCTTTTAGAAGTTTCACGATATCCTCTGAGCTGATGCCGAGCGTGTCCGTCTCGCGCGCCGCGTAGATATCCGCCAGAATGACTTTATCTGCCAGTGAGAGCGCCTCGGCAAACTGCGGCAGAAATGCCTTCGTCCGCGTGTAGGTGTGCGGCTGGAAAATACACCAGAGTGTCTTGTGTGGATAGTTCTGCGCCGTCTTTAAGGTAGCCTCGATCTCATGCGGATGATGCGCATAGTCGTCGATGATGGTAAATCCATTTACCTCACCCTTCTTTTCGAACCGGCGGTTGGTTCCGGTAAAATGTGCCAGTCCCACGCGGATGGCGTCCATGGAGATGCCATTTTCCAGGGAAACTGCAATAGCTGCCAGCGCATTATATACATTGTGCTCACCTGCCACACCGAGCGTCAGGCGCTCTTTCTTCTCGCCGCCGATATAAAGGTCGAAGGACGGATGCGCGTAAGCGTCATACTGGATATCACCAGCGCTGTAATCGTTGCCGCGGCTGTGACCAAAAGTAATAACCTTGCCTTTTGCCGCTTCTATGATCTCCTGATAGTTCTCGATATCGCCGTTGATAACAACCGCGCCCTGAGCCGGTACGCGCTCGGCAAACAGCTTGAAGGAGCGGCGGATATCCGCCAGATCCTTGAAGAAATCGAGATGGTCTTCTTCTATATTAAGAATGACCGCCATCGTCGGGTAGAAGGATAGGAAGCTGTTGGTATACTCACACGCCTCCGTCACGAAAAATTCCGGTCCGCCGACGCGGATGTTGCCGCCGATCGCCGGAAGGATGCCGCCGACCGAGATCGTCGGGTCATTTTTCGCCTGCAAGAAAATCTCCGTCACCATTGAAGTGGTTGTCGTTTTGCCGTGTGTTCCGGCAATCGCGATCGCATTTTTATAGTTCCGCATCATCTCGCCCAAGAGTTCCGCACGGGTCAGCATCGGGATGCCGCGCCGTTTTACTTCCTGAAATTCCGGGTTATCCGGGTGAATCGCCGCCGTGTAGACTACCACATCGATGCCATCCTGGATATTCTCCGCTTTCTGTCCGATATATACCTTCGCGCCGCGCGCCTCCAGGTTATCGGTCAGCTCCGAACGGTGTGCGTCCGAGCCGGACACAGTGAATCCCTCGTCCATCAAAATCTCTGCCAGTCCGCTCATGCTGATACCGCCGATTCCGATGAAATGGACGGATTCTGGTTTATTAAAATCAATCTGATATACATTCTCACTCATATTTGTGCATTCCTTCCCCGCCGCAGGCGGTTTTTGTTTTCGCAGACGCCATAGAAAAACGATATGGAACCGCGAGGCATTGTGTTTTCACGTCCTTTTAATTTAACTTCTTTTACATGAAATTGTCAATATAAGGCAAAAAAAAATAAAAGATACACGCCAGCCATCGCACTGCGATCCGTCTGTAACATGCATCTTTTATATCATTTAAGTTATGTCTTTTTCTTAGCGTCCCGTTGCCAGACACTTGCCGAACAGCATGGTTTTATAACGGTTTAACGCCGCCAGAAGAATGCTTCCCAGCACGCCGATTGCCAGCACCTCGCCGATCCCGACGGTCAGCATCATGAACGGAATCAGATCCTCAGAGCCGTATGCAAACCGGAGCACCCACGGTACAATGATCGTGTTGGCCAGGATCGGCGGTACACATACTAAAACCTTGCTTCTGCGAAGCGCATAGGAGCCGACTGCCCCGATCAGGGTTGCCAGGCTTCCGAATACGATATCCAGTCCGGCTGCCCCGCAGAACAGATTGGATAAAAAGCATCCGACAAAGAGTCCCGGAATCGCTGCCGGGGTAAAGAACGGCAGGATGCAGAGTGCTTCCGAAATACGGAACTGCACTGGTCCGAAGCTGATCGGTTGGAATGCCATCGTCAGCGCTACGTAGATGGCCGCGATCGCCGCGCCATACGCCAGAAAATACGTGTTTTTCAGGTTGTTTTCTTTCATATTCAATTCTCCTTTAGTTTTGTTTTACGAGTGGAAGGTCACGAACACTCGATTCATTTTACGCCGGGAATCGGCGGCAGCCCTGTAAGACCTTGTTTTTATGGGCTTTGCAACGGGTATGAGTATAACATAGAGCAGATAGAAATACAAGTTTTCTTTTCGCTTATCGCCACTGCAAGTTCTGCCACTGGCCACACGGAACACGGGCAAAAATTTTTTCTCTATTTCTCTATCACTCTGCCATAAAAAAGCACTTTCCCTTTCTTTCTATCTCCTGTATAATAGAATCTACATGATTTTGTGCCGGATGCTGCACAGACAGTTGAATCATTCGGGAGATATTGCATTTGCACATTTGACTCAGCTCCCCGACACTCGTCAACCCCATTTCATCATCACAAAGGAAGTATGTATTTTATGAAAGCACTCTATGAACGCTGGACAGCCATCAGCCTGCCTAAACGAATTCTGGGCGGCATGATTCTCGGCGCTGTCCTGGGAATGATGATTCCGCAGGCAGTCGGACTCTCAATCCTTGGAAATCTATTTGTCAACGCATTAAAGGGCATCGCGCCCCTGCTCGTATTTTTCCTTGTTATCAGTTCCCTCTGTCAGGCAAAGCAGAGCCACGGCGGCATCATCCGCACCGTTGTCTGCCTTTACCTGTTCAACACACTGCTCGGCTCTGTGATCGCGGTCGTCGCAAGTAAACTGTTCCCGATCACCCTGACACTTGCACAGGCTGCAGAAGAAACCTCTGCCCCGCAGGGAATTGCAGAAGTTATGCAGACACTTTTATTAAATGTCGTAAGGAATCCGATCACCTCCATCGCAGAGGCAAACTACATCGGTATCCTGGCGTGGGCGGTTCTCTTCGGCGTGGCGATGCGCGGCGCCAGCGAACGCACGAAAGAAATTATGGACAATTTTGCGGCGGCACTGTCCAAGGTTGTTACCTGGATCATCAACTTTGCCCCGTTCGGTATTCTCGGACTTGTGTTTGACACTGTATCCACCAACGGTTTACAGGTATTTACCGAATATGGACGGCTTCTCGCTGTGCTGGTTGGCTCGATGCTGTTTATCTACTTCGTAACCAACCCGATTCTCGTATACTGGTGCATCCGCCAAAACCCGTTCCCGCTGATTTTCAAGTGTCTGAAACGAAGCGCGGTCACCGCCTTCTTTACCCGGAGCTCAGCGGCAAATATCCCGATCAACATGAAAGTCTGCGAGGAAATGGGACTGGACAAAAATACCTACTCCGTTACCATCCCGCTCGGTGCGACCATCAATATGAACGGTGCGGCTGTTACCATCACCGTCATGACGCTGGCGGCAGCCAATACGCTGGGAATTCCGGTGGATATTCCGACCGCCATCATTTTAAGCGTCCTGTCGGCACTTTCCGCCTGCGGCGCATCCGGTGTTGCCGGTGGTTCCCTGCTCTTAATTCCGCTTGCCTGCTCCTTGTTTGGCATCTCCAGCGATGTGGCCATGCAGGTCATCGGTGTCGGATTTATCATCGGCGTGGTGCAGGATTCCGTCGAGACCGCCCTCAACTCCTCCTGTGATCTTCTGCTTTCCGCAGCGGCACAGTTTAGGGAGTGGAGAAAAGAAGGACGGGAGATTACCTATTAAAATTATATTATATGCATATTGAAATCAATTTTTCCATATGCTATAATGCCAATAGGCAAACGAATGACAGTACTCACAGAGTACACAAAAAGCCCCCGGTGTGTGCTGACACCGGGGGCTCGCCTTTTTTGAAAAGGAGGCTTAAACCTTTGCTACCTACTCATCTCCATCCAGCCACTTACAAATATAGTAAGCCACAATGCTGGCTATCACAGAGAGCACGAATGACAGTATTCCTCCCACACAGTACACCCCCTTTCCGCACCTGTCTAGGGGTGGTAGCTGTATCAGTATAACACAGAAATTAATCACTCGCACTATATTTGTGCTTCTGCATCTTTTTTAATTGCATTTTAAAAGCGGCTTGATTTTTTCCAGCCGCTTTTATCTTATTTATTCTTCTTATAGATAATCCACAACCCCCGCAATAACAATTCATCATCTAATTCTATCTGATGCCGGCACAGCGGAATGATTTTTCTGGCAAGACCGCCGGTGGCTACAACGGTGGCTTTCTGGCCGAGTTCCTCTTCAATCCGATCTACCATGCCGTCGATGCAGGACGCATTGCCATAGAGAGCGCCGCTCTGCATACATTCAACCGTATTCTTGCCGATCAGGCGCTTTGGCGGGTCAAGGCTGATGCGCGGAAGCTGGGCAGTCCGGCTGGTCAGGGAATTCATCGATACACCTATTCCCGGCAGAATCATGCCGCCGATGTACTGCTTGTTCTCATTCACCACGCAGATGGTGGTTGCCGTTCCCATATCGATCAGAATGAGCGGCACCGGATACCGGTTGATTCCCGCGACGGCACCGACGATCAGATCGGTACCGACGGAGGATGGATTGTCCATCAGCACTTCCAGACCGATATTCATATCCACGTTGACAACCAGGGCTTCCTGCCCCGTCACCTTGCGGATCGCCTCCCGCATCAGGGATGTAACCGGCGGTACCACCGAACCGATGATCGCGCCGGTGATTTCGCTTACCTTGATTTCCCGCAGCTCCAGCACCATTTTCAGGGAAATCGCATAGTCAAGCTCTGTTTTCCCACTGTCTGTCGCCATCCGCTCGGTAAAGAGGATTTTCCCATCCGCAATACAACCGAGAACCACATTCGTATTTCCGATATCCAATGCCAAAATCATACTGTCTTACCCCCTGCTTTTTTCCAGAGCCGGTACAAATTTTGCCCGGTAAAGCGCTGCACCGACTGCACCGGTGAGGATTGTGGACGATACCATCTCGCATACTGCATTGATTCCTACGAAACCGCATACGAACAGGATGATATTTTTTCCGCCGATCAGCCCCTGCATATATTCGGTATTGCCAAACAGAACGACTAAAGCCGTCATAAAGAAAACTGTATTTAAAAACGCGGAACAGAATCCGGTTACCAGACTTGCCATGTACGCATCAGTCTGCGGCGTACAAACTGGAAAATGTAGCCTAACAGAAGACCATCCAGCATACGCGGAACGAATCTCTGTACAAATGCCAAAAACGGGTTAATGCTGAAAAGCATCGCGCCCATCGCACTGCTGCCGCCGATGCCGATGCACTGTAAAAAGCTGGTCATGCCGAAGACTGCACCGATCGCTGCGCCGCCTGCCGGTCCCAGTGTGATCGCCGCGATCGCAACCGGAATCACATTAAATGTAATCGCCAGCGGCCCAATATTCAGATATCCGAGGGGAGTGTACGCCATCAACAGAAGAATGCCGGTCATAAGACCTAAGATGACAAGTTTAGATGTGTTGTTTGTTGTGTTCATGAAATTTTCCTCCTTGTTATTATTCCCGTTCGAAAAACCTGCTGCACCTTTTGTTCACCAGACTGCCGCTTACCTGCGCCAATATCATGTGCATAAAATCCTTACAAATTCCGTTCTTTCCGGCGATACCATCCAGAAAAGCTGCGAGCCAGGGCATTTTAATTCCCCGTCTCTTCCGGTATGATTCTCCATCTCAGATACAGATCCGTATGCAGATACGCACATTCCGGCAGAAGTTTCTTCTGCCGCTTTCCGCGGATTTGCTGCCAGCACGTTCAGTGCCTGTTTTCTATGGGATACAATACAACTGCTGCCGCCTGTCCCTGTTCACATCCAGTGAAAACCAGGCCAGTCAGCAGACACTTCCACACTATATCACATCACTTTTCAACATACAACCAACAATTCTACCAGAATATGTACTGTTTTTTATTGTCTTTTCACAAAATAGATATTTCTTTCCTCTCCTGTTATATGCGCTTACCAAAGAATCTGGCAGAGAACGGAAGCCAAAAAGGGTTTACAATTTTTCCTCCAGATGCTATGCTGTTCGAAAATGACCCAGAAAACCAGAGTACAAACCGAAAGGATATATATTATGTTAACTGGAAAAACGATTATTTTGGGAGTAACCGGCGGAATCGCCGCATACAAGGCGGCGAACCTTGCCAGCCTTTTAAAGAAACAGCACGCGGATGTACACGTGATTATGACTAAAAATGCGATGGAATTTATCACACCGCTTACCTTTGAGACCCTGACCGTCAATAAATGCCTGACGGACACCTTTGACCGGAATTTTAAATTTGAAGTGGAACACATCGAGCTGGCGAAAAAAGCGGATCTGGCGATCATCGCCCCGGCGACTGCCAATGTCTGTGCCAAACTGGCACACGGACTTGCCGATGATATGCTGACGACCACGCTCTTAGCCTGCCAGTGCCCGCGCATCATTGCTCCGGCGATGAACACACGGATGTATGAGAATCCGATCACACAGGACAACCTGCACCTGTTAAGGCATTACGGCTTTACCATCATCGAACCGGCAAGCGGTCTGCTCGCCTGCGGCGATTCTGGAAAGGGCAAATTTCCGGATGAGGGGCTGATCCTGGAATATATTCTCCGCGCGATCGCCTACCCGAAGGATCTCGCTGGAAAGAAGATCCTTGTGACCGCCGGTCCGACCCAGGAAGCGGTCGATCCGGTGCGCTACCTCACGAACCATTCGACCGGAAAAATGGGCTATGCGCTGGCACGGATGGCGATGCTGCGCGGTGCTGACGTGACACTCGTCACCGGCGAAACTTCACTGACTCCGCCTCCATTTGTCAATACTGTCCACATCAAAAGCGCACACGACCTCTTTGAGGCAGTCACCTCCCGGAGTGAGGAACAGGACATTATCATCAAGGCGGCAGCCGTCGCTGACTACCGTCCGGCAGTCGTTTCTGATGAAAAGGTCAAGAAATCCGACGGCGATCTGAGCCTGGCGCTGGAGCGCACTGAGGACACTTTAAGCTACCTCGGCGCACACAAACGTCCGGGACAGCTGCTCTGCGGCTTCGCGATGGAGACCTCCCAGCTCGAGGAACGCGCCCGCGGCAAGCTGGAACGCAAAAATCTGGATCTGATCGCTGCCAACAACTTAAAGGTAGCCGGCGCCGGATTTGGCACCGATACGAACGTCATCACGCTGATCGATAAGCAGCAGACCCGCCATCTGGAGCAGATGAGTAAGGAAGCGGCGGCAATGGAGATATTGACTGTTTTACGCGATATGATGAAATAGATTTTGATTGAAATAGATAGAGAAAGAGGAAGCAACCGAGGTTGATGGACGGATGCCTCCTCTTTCATTGAATATGGAATATATCATAAGCGTTATTTTTAGAATGTGGCTATTTAAAACGAATCCGCCATACTCCTATGATCAAGATAATTTCAGAAAGCAATCGCAATACTTTCGTGATTCGATAAGCTGTATCCTCTTTTATCTCTGGACTCTCCTGCAAGTATTTGCATTCAATAAAAGCCCTTGCCGCAATTTCTCCAAAAACTGCCAGCGCTAAAAATAAAGAAAAGCCTGCCATGCCTTTTGCATAACTGTACAATGACAGTAAGAATAAAATAGAGACGCCTATATTGTATAATGTCAGCCAGAATTTTTTCTTCATATCGATCACCTCTCGATTCAATCCAAGTGTAACAGAGTCTTTTATTAAGCAAAAATGTTCTAATGACGAGGCCATACTCCTACCACCAAAATAAGACCACAAAGATATCCGAGTGTTTTTGCGATCCGATAGGTTTTATCCTTTTTGATTTCCGGATTCTCTCGTAAAAATTTCCATTCAAATTTTGCCTCTATAATACTTGCTGCCAATACCGGTATCGCTAAACATAAGGTCACCGTTGTCAAGCCTTGAAGAGACGTGTACAGTAACAATAAAAGTACCACCGAACCGCCTAAATGGTATAATATCAGCCAGAATTTTTTCTTCATATCGATCACCTCTCGATTCACTATCCTGACAGGGCTGAAATCTCACAAAACAGCAACCTCTCTTTATTTTTGCAAAACCAGACATGTCTCTTATTTATTCTAATAATATCAGATTTATGTTCCAAAATATATAGACATTTTCTTACTTTTCTTACAAAATAGTTACAAAAATAACTTTACCAAAATGAAAAGGTACTTTTATAAATGAGAATATCCGCCCTCTTTTAATATCTGCTCTCGAATATCCCTTGCCTTTGGATATCCTTCTTCCATAAGCTGGATGGACATTTCATTCAGCGCTTGTCGATGTTATTTTCATTCCAAATCACCCTATTTTTTGTTCGAACGGCTATATAATTGTTTTGGTGAAATAATAAAGCCGTTCGGCTATGTCAACATTTTTCAGTTTTACTCTATACTCGCTTCTTGCCCCTGCGTAATCAGTTCCGCGATCAATCTCGCCCCATTCACAATATCCCCCACCTCGCATACTCCCGCACGGAATGAACATCGTACATACCGCAGGAAAGCACCGCGCATGGGATTCCGTGCTGCATCATCGTGTTTCCGTCGCTGCCGCCGAAGGTGCTGCCGAATTTCGGCTCGATTCCCAGGGTGCGGCAGGCCCCGGCAAAATGAACTGCCACCGGCGAGTCCGGTTCCAGATGGAAGGCTTTGACATGGAGGCGGTGTGTGAAGGAAAGCTCTGCCCCCGCCTCTTTGACGGCGGTTTCAAAGACATGGCGGACATCTTCCAGGGTCTCTATCGCCTTTTCATGGCTGTAGCTGCGGATCTCGCCCCGGCAGGTGCAGAGTTCCGGCACTGCATTCACGACCGAGCCGCCCGAAATCATCCCCACATTCAGGGTTGTCTCCTCATCCACATGTCCCAGCCGTAACGCGGCGATCGCGCGGGCCGCAGTCTGGATCGCATGAATGCCTTTCTCCGGCTCAAATCCAGCGTGCGCTGCGCGCCCCTTGACTGCCGCCTCAAAGGAAAGGATCGTCGGTGCCTGCAGGATCGCTGTCCCGACTGGTCCAGTTACATCCAAAACGTAAGATTCCTTCGCTTTCATCTGGCTGAAATCGAACTCCGAGCTTCCTCTTGTAAACGGCTCTTCCGCCGCCGCAAAGAGGATCTCGATATCCCGGTGCGGGATTTCTGCCTCCTGCACGGCACGGATGCCTTCTAAGATGGCGATTACCCCGGTCAGATCGTCCGCGCCAAGCACGGTGGTTCCATCCGAAGTGATGGTTCCGTCCTCATGAAAAACCGGCTTCTTTCCGATTCCCGGCGCGACCGTGTCCATATGCCCGGACAGCAGGATCGGCGTGCCAGACATCCCGCCCTTTAACGTTCCAAACAGATTTCCCGCATTGCCTCCGATTTTCTCGGCTGTGTCATCTTCCTTTGCCTGGATTCCCAGCTCTGCGAGCTTTTCCTTCAAGCGATCCGCCATCTCGCGTTCCCCGAAACTTTCTGAGTCGATCCGCGCCAGCTCATCAAATTCAGCGCGGATGCGGGCTTCGTTTATCTGGATTCTATCTGGATCAGCCATGGGTGAGTCCTCCTGTAAAAAAAATTATTTGCCTATCATTTCTATTTGTTTATGCCCCTTATTATATACCCAGACAATACATTTGTGAAGCAGATTGATTTTACCTTTCACTTTAAGTCCTAAAATGATCTGACCAATCTCTTTCTATTTCCATATCCGCTTTTCCTCTATATTTTTCTCAAAAATTTGATATACTAAATATACTAAAAACAGCAAGATTCATTTCCACTTTTACAATGATGCAGTTGAGTATAAAGCATACAACAAATAAATAGAACATTGATAAACACCATCTGACCCACACACTTTGAAACAGAAAAAGGAGAAATGACCATGTGTACAGCCGCAACCTACAAAACCGCCGATTTCTACTTCGGCAGAACCTTAGATTATGAATTTTCTTACGGGGACGAAGTAACCGTCACACCTCGCAACTATCCACTTACTTTCCGCCACGCAAGCGCGGTTTCGACCCACTATGCCATCATCGGCATGGCACATGTGGCGGGGGATTATCCGCTTTATTATGATGCTTTTAATGAGAAGGGGCTTTGCATGGCGGGACTGAATTTCGTCGGCAATGCCTCCTACCAGAAGCCGCAGGAGGATCATGACAACATCGCACAGTTTGAGTTCATCCCCTGGATTCTCAGCCAGTGTGCGTCCGTGAAAGAGGCTCGCGTCCGCCTCGCCCAGATGGTACTGACCGACACTCCATTCAACGAGCAGTTTGCCCCGGCGCAGCTTCACTGGATTCTTGCCGATAAAAATGAATGCATCGTCATCGAGCCGATGGCGGACGGACTGCATATCTACGACAATCCGGTGGGTGTCCTGACAAACAATCCGCCGTTCCCGCAGCAGCTGTTCTCCCTCAACAATTACATGAACCTGTCCCCGAAGCAGCCGCAGAATACATTTTCTGCCGATCTGCCGCTTACAACCTACAGCCGCGGCATGGGTGCCCTCGGACTTCCGGGAGACCTCTCCTCCGCCTCCCGGTTTGCACGGGTCGCTTTTACAAAATCAAATGCCCGCTCCGGCGCATCCGAACCAGAAAGTGTCAGCCAATTTTTCCATATCCTAGGTTCGGTTGACCAGCAGCGCGGATGCTGCGAGGTCTCCGATGGAAAATATGAAATCACACTCTACACCTCCTGCTGCAATGCGGATAAGGGGATTTACTACTACACGACATATGAAAACCATCAGATCACGGCAGTGGATATGAACCGGGAGAACCTGGACGGGGAGACGCTTTCGCGGTTTCCGCTGGTGCAGGGGGAGCAGATTCGATGGGAGAACTGATCTTCTCTGCTTCCAGCTTGCCCCATCCTCGTTGCAAAAACTGACAATATTGGCACCGGAGAGACAACATTTCTCTTCCCATTCGCCTTGTTTTCTAGTATACTGATAAATATGCATCTGAAATCACTGGAAATTGTCCGTTTGAGGAAGATTGTCCATTACCGCATATCAATATCATTTGGAGGATTTTAAAATGTCTGAAATCACAGGACGCAACGTCGGCAAAACCTGCCGCACACATTACAGAGGTACTTTTAACGATGGCACACAGTTCGATTCTTCCTACGATCGCGGCGAACCGCTGGAGTTTGTCTGCGGCGCCGGTCAGATGATCAAGGGCTTCGACGCCGCTGTCGCTGATATGGAAGTCGGCGAGGTAAAGGAGATCCACCTGATGCCGGAGGAAGCTTACGGCATGCCGGATCCGAACGCAATTCTGGAGCTTGAGATTGCCAAACTGCCGGGTTCCGAGGAACTGCAGGTAGGTCAGCAGGTTTACTTAACCAACCAGATGGGACAGCCGTTCCCGGTAAAGGTTATCGCAAAGGATGAAGTAAATATCACGTTTGACGCCAATCATGAGATGGCTGGTAAGGAGCTGAACTTCAAGATCGAATTAGTTGAAGTAAAGTAATTACTATTATTTATGGTAAATACCATGGAAAGTGAACGTACTATCCAAACACATTGCGGCTATGGAAATTTTTCATACTTCATAAAATGCCACGCCGCTGCATTCTGTGTTGCTGCCCACCTACATACAAACAGCAACACAACTGCCCTTACATTATAACAACACGCGCCGTCAGCGCCCATCCCGGGAGCTGGCGGTATTTTTTTCTTGACAACTTCTCATTTCCCTATATAATTATCTATGGTAATTATCGCAAGCAACTATTTGATAAGGAGACTTTCTATATGACCATCGAAACAATCAAGCGGATGTTGGACGCCTGTTATCAGGGCAAGCGGATCCGGGATATGCTTCCGCCGCTGCCGAAGGGAGTCACTTCCTCCTATATTCAATATCTGGATGTCATCCAGTCGCTGGAACGAAACGGCGTCCACGTGAAAATATCGGACATCAGCGATGCGCTGAACCTGCCGCGCCCCGGCGTGACCCGGACCGTCAAGGAGATGGAGACGGGTGGTTATCTGCAAAAGAAAACCTCGCCGGACGACAGACGCATCACCTACATTTCCATCACCGAAGCGGGCAGGGCGCTCTCACAGACGTATGACGCCGAATATTTCAGCGCGCTCGCCCCATCTTTAGATATCATCTCTGAGGAAGATGCCCGCCAGATGGTTCAGACGATGGAGACATTTTATCAGATTATGTGCAAACGGAGGGATTCCCATGAATAATGATAAAGCTGATTTTACACAAGGCAGTATTCTGAAAAAACTGATTGCCTTCATGATTCCGGTACTCGGTACACTGATTCTGCAGGCGGCATACGGCGCGGTCGATCTGCTGGTGGTTGGACGGTTCGGTTCGACTTCCGGCCTTTCCGCTGTCTCCACCGGCAGCCAGGTCTTAAACCTCGTCACCTTCGTCGTAATCCAGTTCGCTATGGGTATCACGGTTTTGATCGCCCGCTATCTCGGTGAAAAGAAACCGCAGCAGATCGGCGCGGTTGTCGGCGGAGCTTCGATCGTGTTTACGCTCATTTCCGCCGTTTTATTCGTCGTCATGGTCTTTTTTGCCCGCCCGATCGCCATTCTCATGCAGGCGCCCGAGGAGGCGGTGGATCTGACCGCCAGCTACATCCGCATCTGCGGAGGCGGCATTTTCTTCATCGTCGCCTACAACCTGCTGTCCGCCATCTTCCGCGGGCTCGGTGACAGCCAGTCGCCGCTTCTCTTTGTCCTGGTTGCCTGCATCGTCAATGTGATCGGCGACCTCGCACTGGTAGCTGGTCTTCATATGGACGCCGCCGGCGCCGCCATCGCGACCGTCTCCGCGCAGGCGCTCAGCGTCGTATTTGCTATTCTTCTTTTAATTAAGAAAAAACTGCCATTTACGATCACCCGGCATGATTTCCGGTTCAACACCCAGTGCCCGAAATTTCTTTCCATCGGCCTGCCGCTCGCGCTCCAGGAATTTTTAACCCAGCTTTCCTTCTTAGCCCTGTGCGCGTTCGTCAACCGCCTGGGACTGGAGGCATCCTCCGGTTACGGTGTAGCCTGCAAGATCGTCAATTTCGCCATGCTCGTCCCGAGCGCCCTGATGCAGTCGATGGCTTCCTTCGTCTCCCAAAACGTAGGGGCAGGGAAAGTCAAGCGTGCCAAGCACACCCTTTTTACGGGAATCGGCGTCGGTCTGTGCGTCGGCTGTATCGTCTTTACCCTGGTTCTCCTAAAGGGCGATATCCTGTCCGGCTTCTTCTCGACGGATGCGGCGGTCATCCAGAACAGCTATGATTACCTGAAAGGATTCGCACTTGAGTCCATCGTGACCGCGGTTCTGTTCAGCATGATCGGATATTTCAACGGAAATAACCAGACACTCTGGGTTATGACACAGGGACTCATCCAGACGCTTCTGGTGCGTCTCCCGCTAGCGTATTTCATGAGTATCCAGCCGGACGCCAGCCTGACGAAAATCGGTCTCGCAGCCCCGGTTTCTACGATCGTCGGCATTGTACTAAATATCGGATATTATATCTACTGGACCCGGAAACAGCAGCACCCGCCAGTGGAAGAAATCATATAAAAACATAGGAACTGCTCCGTAACAGGCAGGCACTTTCAGAGCGAAGGTGTCTGCCTGTTATCATTACGGTACTTTCGGTTCCAAAAGTGCCTACCCGTGAATAATTGCGTTGTTCACAAAAACTTCACAGAAAATTAGCACTCACCTCTTGACAGTGCTAATTATGTGTGTTATATTACAGCTAGAACAAAGGAAAGGACAAGGAAATGAATGAGTTCCCCTTTTCCTCCCAATGTTTTTACATAGATGATAACTACAAAGACATTTACAGATAACTAAAAGGAGAGATGACTTATGTATATGCCGAGTATTTTTAATAATAGTGTATTTGATAACTTTGATAACTGGATGGATTTTTCCTTCCCGAGCTTTAACCAGAGACTGTATGGCGCTTCCTCTTCCCAGCTGATGAAGACGGATGTCAAGGAAACCGATAAGGATTATGAAGTTTCCATCGACCTGCCGGGATTTAAGAAAGACGAACTTCAGATTGAGCTGAAAGATGGCTATCTGACCGTCAGCGGTTCGAAAGAAGTTACATCGAAAGATATGCCGGAGGAGAATCAGAAAGATGCAACGACCGCAGAAGCAGATGCTTCCAAGAAGGACGCTAAAGCCGAGCAGAAAACCGTTAAATATATCCGCCAGGAACGCTACAGCGGCAATGTAAGCAGAAGCTTCTACGTCGGCGAGAACTTGGAAGAAAAGGATATCCATGCCAAATTTGAAAATGGCACTCTGACCCTGACCTTCCCGAAAGAGCTGGAAAAGAAAGCGGTTGAAGAGAAGCATTTCGTTTCCATCGAAGGTTAATAATCAGATAGGCAGCTGCGGCTCACACATTGTGTTGCCAGCAGCCAGATAGCTTCAGAAGCTGTCGCAGGAATGCGGCAGCTTCTATCATACCCAATCTTTTATCATAACAATAATTGAAACTTAAATCACTGCATCTACGGAGGTGATAATCAATGGCAGAGAAAAGAGACTATTATGACATACTGGGGATAAAGCGGGACGCCAGTGCGGAGACGATCAAAAAGGCATTCCGGAAACTTGCCAAAAAGTATCACCCGGATTCCAATGCCGGTAATCCCCAGGCAGAGCAGATGTTTAAGGATGTCAACGAAGCCTATTCGATCTTAAGTGATCCAGAAAAAAAGAAACTCTACGATCGCTTCGGTCACGCCGCATTTGACCCGAACAGCGCCGCATACGGCGGAGCTGGCAGTGCCGGCGCTTCTGGAAATGGTCCATTTGGCTCCGGCTTTGGCGGTACCGGTCAGGGCGGTGCCTGGCACTATCAGAGCGTCCGGGCGGTTATGCAGAATACCATTTTACCGGGGATGACATGGACGATATGGGTGACATTTTTGGAGATATGTTTGGCGGCATGTTCCACGGCAAGAGTTCGGGCGGCAGTTCCCGCAGCCGACATTTCACGGGCGGTTCCGGGTTTGGCGGCTCTGGGACTCATTTTACCGGTGGTTCCAGTTTTGGCGGTTCTAGCGCTCATTTTGGCGGCGGGTCTGGCTTTGGCGGCTTCGGCGGCAGTCAGGGCTTTCACAGCGCCGATTTCCGTGAGAAAGGTTCTGACCTCACGTCCGATGTAACCATAAGCTTTGATGAAGCCGTATCCGGCTGCGAGAAGCTCATCACTCTGCAGAACCCACAGACCGGCAAGCGCCAGTCTTTACAGGTTCACATCCCAGCGGGCATCGATACCGGTAAATCTATCCGTCTGAAAGGAAAAGGCATGCCGGGAACGGGCGGCGGCGAGGCGGGCGATCTTCTTTTAAATATCACCGTCACCGCGAAACCGGGATGGGAGCGCAAGGAGATGGATGTTTACTCGACCGTCCGCATTCCGTTTACCACCGCAGTCTTCGGCGGTGAGGCGCTGGTTTCCACCCTGTACGGCAATGTCCTGTGCAAGATCGCAGCCGGGACGCAGTCGGGAACCAAGATTAAATTAAAGGGAAAAGGCATTGTTTCCATGAAGAATCCGTCCATCCATGGCAATCAGTACGTGACGGTCCAGATCGATGTCCCGAACCATCTGACCCCCGAGGCAGAACAGAAACTTCGCGAATTTGAACACGCCTGCGGACTGAACAAAAACAGTCAGGGCGGACCCAACGGCAGGAGCGCAGCTTGACGGCTCCTGCCGTTTTTTACTGAACGTCTGTAAAGCCAAAAATATCATAGAATTTTCGCCATATTATTTTCATATATATGGCTGTGGTTTTCATAAATATGATATTTTAATTGTAAATAATCCATAATTTCATCACCTTTTAATTGTCATGAAATTACCGCAGCTATATATTCAACATTCTTTCACACTTTATGCCTATCTTTCTTATCTATTTTATCTGTTTTTACCTCACTTTCATTTCTTTTTTTAGATATTTTGCAATAAATACCTTGTGTTTTTTATTCGTTTTATGTTATAGTAAACACATAATTGCATCGAAAAATATAACGCATTTTATTTCACATTTATGAAAGGAGTTTATACCTTATGAGCAGACTCGTTATACCTACTAACAGCGAGGCTCAGAATGTCGTAGAAGGGCTTTACAAAGATCTGGAACGGCGCATCATCGCCAGCCCGCCAGGTCTTTGTCCTGTCGACCTGACCGCTGCATTTTTAAAAATGTGCCATGCACAGACCTGCGGCAAATGCGTTCCCTGCCGAATCGGTCTCACACAGCTCTCCAATCTTCTGGAAGACATCCTAAACGGAAAAGGAACCATGAAGCATTTAACCATGCTGGAGGAAACAGCCCGTGTCATCGAAAGCACGGCTGACTGTGCCATCGGCTATACCGCTGCCCAGATGGTTTTAAAAGGACTGGACGGCTTCAAAGAGGATTTTATGGAACATATCTTACACAACCGCTGCCGCAGTAATCTTGATCAGCCGGTTCCCTGCGTAGCTCTGTGCCCGGCCGGAGTTGATATTCCGGGTTACATCGCCCTGACCGGCGAAGGACGCTATGCCGATGCAGTCCGCCTGATCCGCAAGGACAACCCATTCCCAACCGCCTGTGCGCTGGTATGCGAGCACCCATGCGAGTCCCGCTGCCGCCGCAACATGCTGGATAATTCTATCAATATCCGCGGTATCAAACGTGTAGCTGTGGATATGGCAGGATATGTACCAGCACCGGCCTGTCCAACCTCCACCGGCAAGCGCATCGCGATCATCGGCGGCGGCCCCAGCGGCCTGAGCGCTGCTTATTATCTGCAGCTGATGGGACATCAGACCACTGTATTTGAAAAACGCAAGAAACTCGGCGGCATGCTGCTGTACGGAATTCCAAGCTACCGCCTGCCACGAGAGCGCCTGCAGGATGATATCAATGTCATTCTGGAAACCGGTGTGGAAGTCCGTCTTGAAACTTCGGTCGGAAACGATCCAGGACAGCTGTCTCTGGATGAACTCCGCAAAGAATATGATGCTATCTACATCGCCATCGGCGCTCATAGTGATAAAAAGATTGGTATTGAGGGAGAAGATGCCGGCGGTGTTATCTCAGCCGTCGAATTCTTACGTGCCATCGGTGACGGCAAATATCCGGATCTTACCGGCAAGAAGGTCTGTGTCATCGGCGGCGGCAACGTAGCCATGGACGTAGCCCGTTCTTCTGTCCGTCTGGGTGCAGACAAGGTGGCAGTTGCCTACAGACGCCGCAAAGCTGATATGACCGCCCTTCCGGAAGAGGTTGAAAGTGCCATGGCTGAAGGCGTAGAGATCATGGAACTTTACGCACCGGAGCGGATTGAAGCAGACGAGGACGGCCAGGTAAAAACTCTCTGGGTAAGCCAGCAGATGCCGGGAGAAATCCGCGGCGGACGTCCTTCACCGAAGGCTATCGGCACCGACTCTATCTCGGTTGAATGTGATATCGTCATCGCAGCTGTGGGTCAGGGTATCGAAAGCCGTTACTTCGTAGAACAGGGTATCGACGCAAAATGGGGCATCATCCAGGCAACCGGATGGACCTCCATTCAGAATATGCCGGGTATTTTCGCCGGAGGCGACTGTGCAACCGGACCGGCAACCGTGATCCGTGCAATCGCTGCCGGCAAGGTAGCCGCAGCCAACATCGACCAGTATCTCGGCTACAACCACGAGATTACCTGCGATGTGAAGATTCCGGAACCGGATCTCTCCGACCGTACTCCTTGCGGACGTGTCAACCTGACAGAGCGTCCTGCCGGAGAACGCAAATGTGACTTTACACTTACCGAATGCGGCATGAGCCTCAAGGAGGCTGGTCAGGAAGCCAGACGCTGCCTGCGCTGTGATCACTTCGGTTATGGAAACTTCAAAGGAGGGCGGACCACATCATGGTAAATACGAATCTTGTATCCATCAAAATTAATAATATACCACTGCAGGTTCCAGAAGGAACCCGAATTCTGGACGCCTGCCGCGACAATGGTTTTCACGTTCCTTATCTTTGCTATCTGAAAGATATCAACGAGATCGGTGCCTGCCGTGTCTGCGTTGTAGAAGTGAAGGGAATCCACCATCTTGTTACTTCCTGCAACAACCAGGTTCAGGAAGGCATGGAGATTCTCACAAACTCTCCCAGAGTCCGTGAAGCCCGCAAGATCAACGTGGAACTGCTTCTTTCCCAGCATCACACCAACTGTCCCACCTGTGTGCGCAGTTCCAACTGTGAATTAAAACAGGTGGCAAGTGATCTGAACCTGACCGTTGACCGTTATAAAAACGAATATCCGGAAATGATCTGGACTTCTACTTTCCCACTGATCCGTGATGCAGGAAAATGTATTAAATGCATGCGCTGCGTCCAGATCTGCGACAAAATCCAGACCTTAAATATCTGGGATGTGTCCGGAACCGGTTCCCATACAACCGTCGATGTTTCCCACAATCTGGAAATCAAAGAATCCGACTGTTCTCTCTGCGGACAGTGCGTTACCCACTGCCCGACGGCCGCTCTCCAGGAGCGGGATGATGTGGAAGCCATCAATGGTATCCACGGTGAACTGGCAAATGATGACAAGGTAACCGTAGCGGTTGTCGCTCCGGCTGTCCGTGCCGCATGGGGTGAAGAATTTGGTCTTTCCCCGGAATTTGCTACTGACAGACGTTTCGTATCCACCTTAAAATCCGTTGGATTTGACTATGTATTCGATGTTGACTTTGCAGCCGATCTGACCATCATGGAGGAAAGCAACGAGCTTTTAGCCCGCTTACAGCAGCCGGATAAATACAGCTGGCCTATGTTCACCTCCTGCTGCCCTGGCTGGGTCAGCTTTGCAAAGAGCCAGTATCCGGAGCTTCTGCCGCAGCTTTCCACTGCCAAGTCCCCGCAGCAGATGTTCGGTGCTGTCATCAAAACTTATTTTGCACAGAAAAAAGGCATTGCACCGGAAAATATCACCTGTGTTTCCATCATGCCGTGTATGTCCAAGAAGCGTGAACTGACTCTTCCGGGCATGGACAGCGCCGGAACCGGACAGGATATTGATTATGTTCTGACCACCCGTGAAATCTGCCGTCTCATCAAGGCCGATCACATCGATGTATCCAGACTTCCGGAGTGCGACTTTGACGATCCTCTCGGCGAAGCAACCGGAGCCGGTGTTATCTTCGGTGCCAGCGGCGGCGTACTGGAGGCAGCTCTTCGTACCGCTTACCACACCGTAACCGGTGAAAATCCGGAGATCGGCGAACAGAGTCCGCTGAAGGTTCTGCGCCAGATCAGCTCCTTTAAGGAACTGGAGATCGATATCAAGGGTGTGAAGCTGCACTGTGCAGCTCTCAGCAGCCTAGGAGAGGCCAGACGCCTCATTCAGGCGATGAAACGCGGCGAATGCCACTATGATTTCGTTGAAGTCATGGCATGTCCAGGCGGATGCATCAACGGCGGCGGCCAGCCGATCCGCCCATCCTTCCAGAATAAGCCGAAGGACTGCGCAGACCGCGACCAGTGCCTGCGCGGCTACGACGCCCGCAGCGCCATCCGGTTCAGCCATGAAAACAAGGCGGTTCAGACACTGTATGACGAGTATCTTGAAGCTCCGTTATCCGATCGTGCACATCATCTGCTGCATGTGGAGGAATATTAATATATCCAAACAGTCACACAACAAAACCCCAGAGAGTTGCCGCTCTCTGGGGTTTTGTGTCATTCACAGATGACCAATCTGAGGCTAGTTACCAACTACTTACTCTATCTTTTCTTCTAGCCTCTCAGCTCTCTTCAATCTCCTCCATCTCCGGAATTGCCGAGATTCCGCCGCGGCGTTCGACGCACAGACTTGCCACTGCGTTGCCGACCCTGCCAAACTGAATCATCTGCGCCCGGGTCAGGTGTTCCGGCGAGGTTTCTTCCTGCAGATAGGAGGCGAGAAAACCTCCCCAGAAGGAATCACCAGCGCCGGTTGTATCGACCGCATGGGAGGAAAAGCCCTCCGCTTTTACGATTCCATTTTCATTGCCGATCAGGGCGCCATCTCTTCCGAGCGTCACTGCCACCAGGTGCACGCCCTGACGGAGCAGATACTGAATCGCTTCCTCCGGGTCCTGATACGGGGTCAGAAGCGAGGTTTCTTCATCCGAAATCTTCATCATATCTACATAGGGAATCAGCGACTGCATCCGAAGCTGTGCGGTCTCCGGATCACTCCAGAGCGCCGCCCGGTAGTTCGGATCGTAGGAAATCACCGCACCGCTGTTTCTAGCAATATTGATCGCCTCATAGGTTGCCGTCCGGGATGGATCATCGGTCAGCGACAGGGAACCGACATGAAATACTCTCGTATTTTCCAGGATCTCCGGATCGATCTCTTTCATGCACAGATTCGTATCTGCCCCCGGCTTTCTCGCAAAGGCAAATTCGCGCTCCCCGTTTTCTTTCAGGCTTACAAATGCAAGCGTGGTAAAATACTTCTCATCCTGAATCAGGTTGTCCGTATTGATACCTGCCCGGATCAGGGTTTCCTTCAGGAAATCGCCGTGCATATCCTTACCCACCTTGCCAATAAATGCTGTCTTCCTTCCAAATTTCGCAGCCGCCGCCAGCAGATTGGCCGGCGCACCTCCCGGATTCTGCTCAAACAAACGCATTCCCTGCTGTGAAACGCCTGCTGGAGTAAAATCAATCAGAAGCTCTCCCAGCGCTGTGATGTCTGTTTTTATTCTCATACGAATCATCCTCCGTATTACAAGTTATATCAATGGTGCCGCCATCCAGCCCTCTCACAGGCGGACAGCCACATCCGTTCGTCTCTCACAAGGAATTTTACTTCCGAATCGCGATATTTGCAAATTCTACTTTCGCGTCCTGCGCCAGCAGACCGAGCTCGTACTCCGGTTTCCGGAAAATACGATAGGTAAACGCCACCTGCTCGCCCACGAACACCTCAACCATATCATGATCGACCGAAATCTTTACATCAATTGCCTGTCCATCTTTAATCTCAAAGGTCTTCTCAGCCACCCGAACGCCATCCGGTCCCGGTTCGGTTGCCTTCGGAACTGCCTGACAGGACTGCTCCCAGAACGGGTCAACTCCCATCGGCAGGGACAGAAGGGATACTCGCTGCATCGCCACATCAAACTCTAAGAACAGGCAGCCGCTTGCCTCCCAGTCGGATTTCAACAGGATTCCGAAGGAATCATTCGCTTCTTTCGGGATCACCGTGCCGGTAAACAGGAACTTTTCTTCCGGCTGCTCCAGGAAACCATACGCGGTTGTCCCGCATCCATCCAGCTCAACCGTTGTATCTCCATACAGCTTGTATTCTCCCATGACCGGAAGGTATTTCCAGTCAACTTTCTCTTTAAAGCAGTTTACATATTCTTCCGGAAGCTTCACGTCCAGCTGTCCGTCTGCCGTTGCAACGACCTCATGCGGAATACAGAACGTGCCGCCCCAGTACCACTCGCCGCGATCGCTGTTTTCTGCACGGTCATGCGCCCAGGCAAAGTAGAAACGGCGCCCGTTGTCATCCTGCATGGATTTAGCTGCATAGAAGCGGCGTCCGCCGATGCCGTCTTTCTTCGGCTTTTTCCACGGTCCAAACGGAGATTTGGAAGTGCGGTAAATCGTGTTGACAAACTCGGAAAAGCGGGAATAGGAAAGATACCAGGTATCGCCTATCTTGTACATCTCGCTGCATTCCGGACAATTCGTATTGCCTGCCGAATACAACGGACCATAATACTCCCAGTTCACCAGATCCTTCGAGCGGTACAGGACGATACAGCCGCGTCTTGTCACCGGCATATCAAGCCGTCTCGCCGAGATCAGAATCCAGTAGCATTTATCTTCCTCATTATAAAATACATACGGATCACGCCAGTCCAGCTTTTCATATAACTCTATCATCGGCGTGATAACCGGGTTTGCCGCATCCTTCGTCCAGGTAATACCATCCTCGCTCGTCGCATGGCAGATCGTCTGCTGATATTCTGCCGTCAGGCAGTAACCCGTATAGAATGCGTGATATTTTCCTTCGCCGTAGATAACTGAGCCTGTCCACACGCCGGACGCATCCGGTTCATCGCCCTCGCCCGGATAGAGTGCCGTCGGCAGCTCCTCCCAGTGCACCAGATCCTCTGAAACTGAGTGGCTCCAGGTAGTACGCAGTCTCGCCGGATATACCGTGGTTCCTGGCGGGGATGTCAGTGAAAAAATATGATATTTACCTTCATGATAAAACGGAATCGCATCACCGGTCGAATCCGCAAATGACATTTTTCTGAAAAAATCCATTCTTCTCTCCTTGCCTTTCTAAATGTGCTTTTGGAATTATTTCTTTTTTCTGAGGAGTGCCAGATTGCCCTTCTGGGAATCCAGTACAACCGCGCAGGCAATGATCAGACCCTTTACAATCAGCTGCCAGTAGGAGCTGACACCGATCAGATTCAGACCATTGGAAATAATACCGATTACCATCGCACCAAATACTGTGCCGCTGATACGTCCGCGTCCGCCTGCCATCGAGGTTCCGCCGAGGACACAGGCTGCGATCGCATCCATCTCATAGCCACTTCCGACGGACGGCTGTCCGGAATACATTCTCGATGCCAGAACCAGACCTGCAAACGCCGCCAGGGCGCCCGACAATGTAAACACGATGATCTCGACTTTCTTGATCGGAACACCAGAGAGACGCGCCGCCTCACGGTTTCCGCCGATTGCATACACATAGGTACCAAATTTTGTTTTAGAAAGCAGAAAACTAAATACGATAATTAAAATAACCATATAGACAACCGGCAGCGGAATAATGTTAAACAGATAACCCGTTCCGATTGCAATGAAAAACTTATCCGTAATACGGGTGGACTGTCCGCCCGAATATACATACGCGATACCGTTGCAGACATTCATCATTGCCATCGTAATGATAAATGCCGGAACACGGAATTTCGATACAACCATACCATCAATCAGACCAGCCACAACACCGATGATGATGCCAGCCGCAATCGCCACGCCAATCGGAAGTCCCTGATTAACTACAAATCCTACGGTCAGAGTTCCACTCATCGCTACGATCGCGCCAACTGCCAGATCGATGTGTCCGAGAATAATAATCAACGTCATTCCCAGTGCAATGTATGTATTAATGGAAATCTGTCTGAGCACTGAAATGATATTGCTCGGTGTCAAAAATTTATCGGTTGCCAGTGCGACTACCACACATAAGATAACCAGCACTCCAATAATTCCTGTATTTCCGGTAAATACCGAGAGTACCGAATTGCCTGCTGTACTTTTCTTTCCGTTCATCACTCTTCGCCTCCTGCTGCATACTGCATGATTCTCTCCTGATCCAGTTCTTCTCTTCCGAGCATTCCCGTCATTTTTCCCGCCTTGATGACACATACGTTATCGCACATATTGATGATCTCCGGCAGCTCGCTGGATACCATGATAACGGCGATACCCGCCTTCGCCAGCTCATTAATAACGGAATAAATCTCAAACTTCGCATTGACATCGACGCCTCTCGTCGGCTCGTCCAGAATCAGGACATCCGGCTTGATTGCCAGCCATTTTCCAAGGACAATCTTCTGCTGGTTTCCGCCGGAAAGACTTCCCGCTTCCACCAGTTCCACCCGGTCTGCCACTGCTTTGATATGAAGCTTTTCTTTATAATAATCAATCACTTCCTGACATTTCCGGTCGCTGATGGCAATTCCGTTAATATAAGAGTCAATCGATGCCAGCGTGAGGTTAAAACCGACCGTATTGCCAAGGACAAGTCCCTGTTTTTTCCGATCCTCCGGCACCAGTCCGATGCCCGCCTTGATTGCCTGGATCGGTGTCGTGAAGCGGACTTCCTTTCCATTTAAAAGAATGGTTCCGCTCTGGTATTTTCTGGCTCCAAAGATACATTCCATGATCTCGCTTCGTCCGGCTCCGACCAGACCCGCAAATCCCAGGATCTCTCCCTTTCTTACCCGGAAGCTGATATCTGAGAACACACCCTCACAGGTTAAATTCTTCACTTCCAATGCCGTTTCTGCATGTTCCAGATCGTTGTAATCTCTGGCATAGAAGCTCTCTAACTCCCGTCCTACCATCATGGCTACCAGCTCGTTCGCATTCGTCTCCGATGTTTTTTTTGTTCCCACATAGGCGCCATCGCGGATGATGGTAACTCGATCCGAGATCCGGAACAGTTCTTCCATACGGTGGGAAATATATATAATGCTTACCTGTTTTGCTTTTAATCTCTCAATGATTCCAAATAACTGTTCTACCTCGTCATTGGAAAGGGAGGACGTCGGCTCGTCCATGACGATGATCCGTCCGTCGAAGGATACCGCCTTTACAATCTCAACCATCTGCTGCTGGGCGATCGTCAAAGATTCTACCAGCGTATCCGGGTGGATATTGACCCCGAGGTTTGCCAGCATCTCGCCTGCCCGGCGGTTCGTCTCCCGCATATCCACGGTGCCGAATTTCGTCTTGATTTCCCGTCCCAGGAACAGGTTCTGCGCGACCGTCAGATACGGAACCAGGACGATCTCCTGATGTATGATTCCGATTCCTTTCTCCTGGGCGTCCGAAACACCATTTATCTCAACTTCCTGACCATTAATCTTGATTGTCCCGCTGTCCGGTTTATAAATTCCTCCAAGGACCTTGATAAGCGTTGATTTACCCGCTCCATTTTCTCCCAGAAGCGCATGAACCTCGCCCATTTCCAGGGAAAAATTGATCCCTGACAATGCATAGATCCCGGAAAAACTTTTCTTGATATCTATCATTTCCAGAATTGTTTTTCCCATAGAACCCTCCGTTTTTTAGAAATGCGGCAATGAACCCCATCGCCGCATTTTCCATGTTTTATTTTATTTCACGTAACTGTTAAGCTTCCTCGCAGTTCATTACTGCCAGTCGTTCAGAGTCTTCTCTGCCTCTTCTTTCTCTACCAGATGGGAATCCAGATATACTTTCTTCTCATCGATTGCGGTATCGCCGCCTACATATTTCTCAGCTGCGTCAAATGCATATTCTGCAATCTGAAGCGGAACCTGGCATGCAACTGCGGTGAACTCACCGTCTAAGAGTGCCTGTTTTCCATCCGGGGATGCATCGATGCTATATACACCGATCTCGCCGGTCTTGTTTGCTGCCTTGATAGCTGCTGCCGCACCCAGGGCAGACGGGTCATTGATACAGAAGAATGCTTCCAGATCCGGGTTTGCTGTGATGATATCCTCAGCCAGTCCCATCGACTGATCCAGCGCTGCACCGCCATCCTGCTGTGCTACAATCTCAAATTTATCTTTCTGATCGCCAAGACCCTCAAGGAAACCATTGACACGATCCACGCAGCTTTCATTGGACGGGAAATCCAGAACTGCAATCTTTGCGCCATCCGGATAATCTTTCGTCATCTGCTCGCCCACTAACTGGCCTGCCATATATGCGTTGGTTCCAACGAACTGTGTCACGAACTGTTCGATATCATCATCGATGACCGCGGTATCTACGTTGAAAATCGGAATACCCGCATCTGCAATCTCAGCCAGTCCGGAGGTAATACCTGCGGAGTCAACCGGGATAACAAATACTGCATCGTAACCGCTGTTTGCACAGTCAGATAACTGGCTGAGCTGCTTGTTTAAATCATAATCCGGATCCAGGCAGGTATAGGAAATGCCGTTTTCCTTGCACAGCTCGCTGAGCTTTGCATCAATGGAACTCTGGAAAGTATTGTTTAAAGTATTCGTACAGAATGCAAACGATAAATCGCTGGTCTTTGCCTCAGCCCCCTGCGTATCTGCCGCTGCCTCAGAAGCATCGGCTGCCGCTGTTGTATCGGTACTGCTGGAAGAGCCGCATCCTGCCAGCATTGCTGCCATCATGCAAACCGAAAGACCTGCTGCTGTAAATCTAAGACTTTTTTTCATAAATCTGATCCTCCTCTTACTTCATCACTGTTTAGTGCATTTCAAACGGATTGTTATAGTTTTCTTTTTACGTAAAAATTTTTCTCTCTGGAAGGAGTCTCCCTGTCTGATATCTAGATATTACTCTATTCCATGCCCTTTCGTCAATACTCTTGTGGCATATTGCACTAATTTCAGCGATATATTCATCCTGTTTTATTGATATTTATGCACTTCTACCGCTCTTTCTAATTTTTTACGTAAATTATATTTACCTTATCGTTTTGCTCCTATTTTTGTGCTATAATCAAAAAAACAGAAACACAAAACTGCGGCAAATCCAAATCCAGCCGCGCAGGAACCGCCGGACTAAATCCGTACCAGCAAGGGGGAGTTTTATGACCATCAAAGAAATCGCCGCAAAGGCAGGCGTCTCCATCGCCACCGTTTCCCATGTTATCAACCATACGCGCTATGTCAGCCCGGAACTGGTGGATAAAATCGAAGCTATTATTGAAGAAAGTGGATATTCTGAAAAAATCAAAAAAAAGGTGCGTAAAATCCGCAGCGGACGCAGTTCACAGATTGTCGCTGTCTTTCCAAATATCAAGAGCGCGCTCTACTGCGATCTGTGCAATCAGCTGCAGTCCTACGCGACCAGCCAGGGCTATCAGTTTTACACCGCCGTCACCAACGACAACCTGGAAGAGGAGAAAAGCATCCTGCAAAACTTAATCTCCAGTGCCAAGACCATCGGCATCTTTCTCTCCCCGGCAAGCAGCAATCCGGCTACCTATTCATTTCTCTATGAATCCGGTATCCCGTTTGTATGTGTCGAACGATTCATTGATGACGATGTCACTCCGCGGATCCTTTTTGATTACACCAAAGCATTTCACTCCGCTACTTCCTATTTTTTTGAGAGCGGACACGAAAATGTGCTGTTTCTGGTAGAAAAAACAGACAGCCTCGCCAAACAGGACAAGATTGCCGGATATGAGCGGGCGCTTCTCTCCGCCAACCATACCCTGAGCAGTTCCTGCATCGCGGAGATCAATCTGTATCAGTCCAGTGATACCATCAGCCTGAATATTCAGAAAAGCATCACCCGGTATCTCCCCACCGCTATCATCGCCGGTGGAAACCGGCTGACTATGTTTCTTCTCAAGGCGCTGCGGGAGCTGGGAAAAGACTGTCCGCGCGATATTTCCATCATCGGATTTGACGATATGCTCTGGTGCGAGCTGACCGCCCCACCGCTATCCTGCATCCACCGGGACATCGACCAGATGGCAGAACTCGCCTCGCAGGCACTCTTTGACGAGATCAACCACCTCTCCGGCGCACCTTTGACCCGCTACGCAGATGTAGAGCTGATTTTGCGTGATTCCACCCGGATCATCGACAACGGTCCGCTCGGTGAACACGCCGTCTCCCCGGACAGCATTCGCCTCTCCAAGGAGGAAAAACAGCTTTTGCGAACTGGAAATTACCGCGTCGCCATCTCCTTCCACTACACTGGAACTGCCTGGGCTGCCCTGCATCAGAAAGGCATCCGGGATGAACTGGAACAGTACGGAATCGATATTATTTCCACCATGGACGCCCATTTTGATCCTGCCCTCCAGAATATGCAGCTCGAAAGCATCAAAATGCAACACCCGGACGCCGTCATCGCCATCCCCACCGACGATGTCCAGACGGGCCCGGCATTTCAGGAATTATCCAAAATGACGCGGCTGGTCTTTTTAAGCAATGTCCCGCAGAATTTCAGCCGGAACAATTACGTCTCCTGTATCTCCGTCAATGAGCGGGAAAATGGCACCAATACAGGGCGCATGATCGGTGAATATCTGAAAGAAAAACCGCATGCCAAAGTCGGCTTCATCATCCACGGCGCCATGTTTTACGGCACTACTGAGCGTGATAACTGTGCCGAAAAAATATTAAGGGAATCCTATCCCGACATTGAAATCACTGCCAGAAAGGGATTTATTCAAATTGAAAATGCCTACAAGGTATGCTATGAGATGATAAACGAGCACCCGGATATCCAGGCGCTCTATGTGAGCTGGGACCGCCCCGCCCTGCTCGCCATCAAGGCCCTAAAAGCTTTGAACCGGACAGATATTGCTGTCTTTACCACAGATCTGGATTTTGAGATTGCAGAAGAAATGAATCAAGGATTTGTAAAAGGACTCAGCACCCAGAGACCATATGACCAGGGAAAAGCGGCCGCTCTTGCAGTCGCCAAATCCCTGGTCAGTGATAACGTTCCTAAATATATTGGAGTGCAGCCCTATGTAGTTCATGAAAAACAGCTGAAACGTGCCTGGAAGGATATTTTCTTTGAGGCACTGCCGGAGGAGCTGGGGTAAAAAAGCTCACCGCTTCAGCAGCTCCGGCGCCATCTCCTGAAACAGCTTCGCGAGCGCCATCGCCGCCCGCGAGCGGTATTTTCCAGCGGGCCAGGCGAGCGCCAGATCGAGGAAAATACCATCTTTCCCGATCCGCAGATAGCGGAACTCATCCCGCATGATGCGGCAGGAACGGTAAGTAAATGCGAGTCCGACTCCCTCCCGCGCCATCGCCGCAGCGAAGGAGGCGGAGAGGTAGGTGTCGAGTCCCAGCGGTTCCACGCCAGCCTCGCGCAGGGAGCGGCGGCCAGTCCGTCCGAGGACGGTGCTGGGCGGTCCCAGAATATACTCAAATGGTGCGGTGTCCTTTAGGTCGATCCACATCTGTTCCGGCTCCGATTCACATGGCTTCGCAAACGCCATGACCGGGTGGTCGGCGGTGGTGGCGATCATGATCTCATCCCGCATCAGGAAATCCACACCGTGTTTGATCCGAACCGGTGGCGCGGCTATCAGCGCCAGATCTAAAAGTCCCTCTAAAATCTTATTTTCCAGATCAATACTGTCCATCTCACAGATCTCCACATGAACTCGTGGATACAGGGCATGGAATTTTTTCAGGACCGGCGGCAGCAGGTAGGTCCCCCGGTAGGTACTGATGCCGAAAATGACAGTGCCGCCCTTTAAATTTTCAATATCCGAAGCCTCGCTGCGCGCCTCCTGGTACTGCTGTAAAATCTGTCTGGCATGGAAAATAAATGCCTCCCCGGCAGAGGTTGGACGAACCCCGCGGGCAGTACGGACGAAAATCGGCGTCCCCAGATCCTGTTCAAACAGGCGGACCGCCTGACTTAAGCTCGACTGCGCCATAAACAGTTTTTCAGCTGCGCGGGAGATGCTTCCCTCGTTAGCGACGGTTACGATATAGTCTAGTTCCTTTAAATCCATGAGAATCCCCCTCACGAGATATCGGAATTTCCGATATCTGGTATAACAAATCTTGCCTTTCTCCTATAACAAAAATAGTATAAGATAAAAACAAGCAAAAATCAATGGCAGAGACTGAAGCAGCGGCTGGAAAATCGAATAGGAATCCGGCGAGGGAACACAGCTTTGAAAAAGCCTCTGTGGACGATTATAAATAGGAGGAATAAGCAAGATGAAACAGGATTTAATGAAGGGTGTTATCGACATGCACGTTCACACGAATCCAGATCTGCGTCTGCGGGCGTATGATGATTTCGAACTGATGGAGGCGGCGATCCGGGTTGGGGCACGCGCTATCGTCATCAAGACACATCAGGGAACCACGATGGATCGGGCGTATCTGTGCAACCGCCACAACGAGATTGTACACGGGAAAACGAACAATTTTACGATGTTTGGCAGTATTACCTTAAATAAGGTAGTCGGCGGCATCAATCCGAAGGCAGTCGATGTGGCGCTTCGCCTGGGAGCAAAGGTGGTATGGCTTCCGACCCAGTCGGCGAAGAACCATATGCAAAAGATGAACCAGGATCTGAGCCAGAGCGTGGAGGTCGTAAAAGATGGAAAGATTGTGCCGGAGCTTCGTTCCGTGCTGGAACTGATCCGCGACCACAATGCGGTACTGGGAACCGCTCACATCGCACCGGAGGAGATTTTCACAGTTGTGGAAGCTGCACGGGATATGGGAGTAAAAAACATCGTTGTAACCCATCCTGAATGGTGGATTGTAGGCATGAGTCATGAGGATCAGCTTCGCCTGGTAAAGGATTATGACGTTATCTTAGAGCGCTGCTATGCACAGAACATGGGCGGCGGAAAGTATAAGAGCAATCTGGCAGACAACCTGGAACTCATCAAAGAGGTTGGCTATAAAAATGTCATGGTTGATACCGATGGCGGCCAGACAGAAAACCCGCATTGGGAGCTGGCGCTGGCAGAATATATGCAGTATCTGGTAGATCATGGAATTCCGGAAGAACACGTGTACCATATGACACACACTATTCCGGCAAAACTGTTGGGCATCGAAGAATAGGGGGACGCATCATATGTTAAGTGCAGTTTTGGTGGCATCCATTGCGGTTGCCGTTATATTGGGATATAAAACGAAAATCAATACGGGATTTTTCTGTATTGCCTTTGCATACCTGATTGGTTGTTTTGGCATGGGATTGAAAACAAAAGAACTGATTGGCTTCTGGCCGGTCAGCACCATGTTCGTCATCCTGTCAGTATCACTGTTTTACAACTTTGCAGCTGTGAATGGAACCCTTGAAAAAATGTCGGCCAGTCTTCTCTATATGTGCCGTAAGTTTCCGGGCATGCTTCCTTTTGCATTATTTTTTGTAGCAGTTGTACTTTCTGTTATGGGCGCTGCATACTTTACCGTTCTGGCATTCCTGGCACCGATTACCATCCTTATCTGTGAGGAAGCAAAGATGGACAAGCTGACCGGTGCGGTGGCGATCAACTGCGGTGCACTGGCAGGCGGAAACTTCCCCACAGCTTCGCTGGGCGTCGTATTCCGCGGTCTGATTGATACTGCTTATGAAGCAGAACCGGCATTTGAAGCAACGAATTCCTTTGTAGATGAAATGAAAATTTTTGGTTTCGCGATTGTATTTTCCCTGATTCTGATTGCAATTTTCCGCTTCGGTTTCAAGAGCAACCGCGGTATTGGAAAAGGCGTAACGTTCAATCGCCCGGAGCCGTTTGACAAGAAACAGAAAACAACCTTGCATTTAATGATTCTGATGATGGTGATTGTCCTGGTATTCCCGCTCTTAAAGATGGCCGTTCCTGGCAATGAACTGATTGGAAAAATTGCCGGAAAGGTTGATGTAGGACTGGTGGCATTCTGCTTTACCATCATCGCACTGCTCTTTGATCTGGCACCGCAGAAGGAAGTTATCGCACGTGTGCCGTGGAACACCATCCTCATGATTGCCGGAGCCGGCATGCTTATCGCCGTTGCAGTTCAGGCCGGTACCATTGATGCATTATCTGCATGGATTGGTTCCAATGTTCCGACAGCCCTGATTCCGCTGGCATTCAGCTTTGTAGGCGCATTTATGAGTTTCTTCAGCTCTACAACCGGTGTTGTAGCACCGGCCCTGTTCCCGCTGATTCCGGGACTTGCGGCAGCAACCGGATTAAATCCGGCAGCACTCTTTGCCTGCACGATTCTTGGTGCACAGAGCAGTGCGATCAGCCCGTTCTCATCCGGCGGCAGCCTGATTCTTGGTTCCTGCGGAAACGAGGAAGACCGAAATCACCTGTTCAACCGCCTGCTTTTTGTGGCAGTGCCGATCAGCGTTATCTGCTGTGCGGTATATAACCTGATTGTGGCAGTTGTTCTGTAAGTGAAATTTAATTGAGAAGTTGTTTGTTCGAAAAGCTGTCAGCCTGTTCTGGCAGCTTTCGATAAAATATGAAGATTGGAAGTAACTGTTCAGTAGGTCTGCGCATTTACTGCGCGTGACTGTGAAGGTACTGAACAGTTACGATTGGGAAAATCAAGAAGGAGGATAAAGAAATGAGTCATAAAATTACAGTATTTCGCGGCGATGGTATCGGTCCGGAGTTAGTTGATAATGTGTTAAAGATTTTAAAAGCGGCAGATGCACCGCTGGAATATGAAATTTTCAATGTTGGTGAGGATGAGTGGAAACGCAACGGTGCTTTGATTCCAGAGGAAGCTTATGCTTCCTTCGAGCGCACCAAAGTACTCTTAAAATCCCCGATTACGACTCCGGTTGGAAAAGGATTCCGCTCCCTGAATGTAACACTTCGCGGACAGTATGACCTGTATGCCAATATCCGCCCGGTTAAGTCCAACGCGGCAGTAAAAACTCCATTTGAGAATGTGGATATCGTGATTTTCCGCGAAAATACAGAAGGTCTTTATGTTGGTGTAGAGGAGCAGGTAAATCCGGATACGGTTCATGCAATTAAGATTGTTACAAGACAGGCAAGCGAGCGCATTATCCGCGATGCATTCGAGTATGCGAAAAAGAACGGACGCAAGAAAGTAACCTGTATTCATAAGGCAAATATCCTGAAAATGTCCGATGGCATGTTCCTTTCCATTTTCAAAGAGATTGCAAAGGAATATCCGGAGATTGAAGGTGATGATAAAATCATCGATAACACCTGCATGCAGCTTGTCATGAATCCAAACCAGTTTGATGTTATGGTAATGCAGAACCTGTACGGAGATATTCTTTCGGACCTGTGCAGCGGCCTGATCGGAGGCCTGGGACTCGTTCCATCCAGCAATATCGGTTCTGACTATGCTATGTTTGAGGCCGTACATGGCAGTGCACCGGATATTGCAGGCAAGCACCTGGCAAACCCGACCGCATTCCTGTGGTCTGCCTGCATGATGTTAGAGTACTTAGGTGAAAATGAGACCGCCGGACGCATCCGCAAGGCTGTGGATGAGGTTCTGGCAGAAGGCAAGCACCTGACAAGAGATCTGCATGGAACTGCAACCACCGAGGAATATGTGGACGCAGTGATTGCGAGACTGTAAAACTTCATACACGCACAGCAAAAGCCCCGGAATTTTTTGATTCCGGGGCTTTAATATATTATATTGTGCTAAACACTAAGCTTTTGCAATCTCCTGAAGGATCGCAATAATTACTTCTTCCATCCGATAGAAAGATTCCACATCTGCTTTTTCATGCGGTGTATGAACATCATAAAGATTTGCACCACAGGAAATCATATCGATATGATCTCCCAGTTTTTCTGCCAGATATCCACATTCGATTCCGGCATGAATTCCTGTGAAAACAGCATCTTTTCCAGAATACTCACGGTATGTCTTCGCACAAATATCACGAAGTTTAGATTCTTTACGATATTCCCACTGCGGATAATCACCATGGAAGGTGCAGTTCATTTCCAGTGCCTTCGATAATATCTGCATTTTTTCTTTTAACTGTGCTTTTTCTAATTTTACAGAGCTTCTTCCGGAACACAGGAACTCAAGTGTTCCATCCTGAATCGTCATACTGCCTATATTAGAAGATGTCTGTACCATTTCCACATTTTCTCTGGTTCGGCTGATAACGCCGCACGGAAGAAACGTAATTGCCTCGATAATCAAATTCACCGTTTCCTTTGTAAACACAGTTACCTCTTTTTTCTGCTCTTCCTTCTCCAGGCGGAATGACAGGTTTTCTGTTTCAGAAAACTGTGCTTTCAGCATTTCTTCCAATTTAGAGAGTTCTTTTAATAATGCCTCTTCGTCCTGACTTGATGTGTGCATAACAATCGTTCCCTTAGATGCAATTGCATTTGCTTTTCCAGGCGCATCCAGCGAAGAAATACGTGCAAATGGAGCAATATGATAAAGAATTCTTCCCACAAGCTGAATTGCATTTGCTTTTCCAAGAGCTATATCCAGACCCGAATGTCCTCCGCTTAATCCACATAATGTCAATGTATATGCAATATCTTCCGTTGAGCCCGTATATTTCAGCGGAAGAGAAAGATCGGTTCTGACTCCTCCTGCACAGCTTGTAAAGAAAACACCTTCTTCTTCTGCATCCAAATTAATCAGATAGCTTCCTTTGACATCTGTAAGTTCCAGATGCTTAACTCCCTCTAGGCCCACTTCTTCACTGGAAGTAATTAAAATCTCCAGGGCCGGAAGCGGCAGATCATTTCGATCCAGCAAATCCATTGCATAAGCAACTGCCAGTCCGTTATCAGCACCAAGAGAGGTTCCATCCGCTGATTTCAAATAACCATCTTCTTCCACAACATGGATACCATCTTCGTACTTATGAGTGCTATCTGCGCTCTTTTCATAGACAATGTCCATATGACCCTGCACAATAACCGTTGGTCCCTTATATCCAGGAATCGTTGACGGTTTCCGAATCAGCACATTATGATGGGCATCCCGTTCTGCCTGCAGGCCTCTGGCTTTTGCAAAATCGAGCAGATACTGGCTGATCGCTTCCTCGTCACCGGTTTGTCTCGGAATACGGCAGATATCTTTAAAATATTGAAGCAGCTTTTCATTTTTAGATTGTCTTTCCATAAATATAATCTCCCCGTACATACAATTTGATACGAAAATTTAGGATAAACGCTTTTGAGATAATAGGGCGCTGACAATTCTGACAGCGCCCTTTCCCAATTAGAGGTATTATTTAGGTATGTTTACTACCATTGTAATGATTAATATCCTTCAACGCCAAGTGCTTTACAGAATTTTCTTGCTTCCGGATCTACATAGATTCCGTTTTCTTCCAACTTATAGCCATCCAGAAGAATCGTCGGTTTAGAAACAATACCATCTGTATGAGCAGCAGCATCCCAGCAAGCTCCCATTAAGCTGGCTCCCTGACTTCCGATACCCATCTCGATACATCCAAAGAGTCTCTCATCCTCAACAATACGTCCGGTAGGTTTGGTTACGCCCGGGTTAAAGCCGATGGAATAATGAGCCAGACGGAACATATTCGGGTCATTAAATTTATTCAGCCATTTTTCGAAGATAGCAGCATCTTTTCCGCCTTCTATTTTTGTTACAACACCTTTTTCCAGGGTCAGCTCTACATTGCTGTTAAGAAGACCTAATGTATCCGGTGGGAACAGAGCAGAATCAAAAATTAATTTACCATTGATAGTCTCCTCTACCGGACACCAGCTTACCTGACCGCCTAACATAACCGGATAGCCCTTCTTGGTTGCTCTCTGTCCAGAATGTTTAACGCCGCGTCCCTGATTGTAGCCAACTAAATTTGTTCCATTCTTATCCGTAACAATTACTTCATTTGAGCGATGAACTTTATCTGTCAGATACTCACCAAATTCAATCAGGACATCATAGTCAACACGGCCAACCGTATTTACCAGCATGATAACATCCATACCATTTAAGCAAGTAAATCTTGCACCATTCTCCATTGCTTTTCTAAAGCAAGGAGTATGCATAGAGCAATAGTATGCTAACTCAATCCATACATCTGCATGCACTACTGCATCTGCAACCGGGCGAATCGGTTCTTCATACGCTTTTCCGGAAGTCGGATAGTGAATAATAACCGGATTTGCACCAACTGAATATGCTGCACCTGCAACCGCCTCAACCACACGGAAATCTGCAGATGTATCAGCGGTGATAACTACATTTTCACCCTCTTTTACAAGCATGAAATCACGTACCAGTTTTAAAGCAGCACTTGTTACTTCAAATGATAAGTAAGTGTTTGACATTTCTACGCCAACCGGATATTCCATAATAAGTTCCTCCTATAATATATATTTTTATTTATTAAGTTTCTTTCCAAGGTTCATCGTGGAGCTGAAGAAGCTGTACAGGGCGGCACCGGTAATGAATCCGGCACCCAGAATATACAGTTTACTCTGTCCAAGATCACCATATTTCTTAACTACAATGTAACGAATCAAAAGACCAACGAGTACTGTAATACCAGCCATCGGAGAAGCAATCAGAAGACCGGTCGCAAATAAAACACCTAACTGACGGCCTGAACCGCCGATTGCCTGAAGAAGTGCTCCCGGGATAGCCCAGATAATCAGGTTCTTTGCTACTGCCATATTAGTTCCTGCATCAATAGTTGCCACATATACAGCATCAACCGGTGCGAGCATTCCTTTTTCAAAATATGCTTTGTAAGTAAAGAGAACAACCAGAATTGCAATTACAGCACTGACCATTTTTGCAATATACTGCTGTCTTCTTCCTTCCATCTCAAACGGAACATCTTCACCGTTGCCTCTGACAATATAACCAGATTTCAGGTCATATGCCATATCAGCAAAGGCCGGTCCGGTTGCGGAAGTAAAGCCAACCAGGATTGCCAGCTGTGCCGGCGGGAATCCAAACAGCATTCCAAGAATCAGGAAAATGAAAGCTGTTGCAAATGCCGGGAACCATCCGGAGTGCATGGCGGAGATACCAACAATCAGCTCGGAAATGATTGCAGAAAGTGCTGCAAAGATAATCCACCATACGAACATTCCAGCACTCATATCTGCCGAAAATCCACACATAATTGCCATAACAATGGATACCAGAATATATGCGCCAAAACCTTCTGCAAGGGAGAACTTCATGCTCTTTAAGCTTCTGGTAAATTCTTTCTTTTCTACCTTTCCAGTTGCAGCCTCAGCTGCTGCCGCTTCTTTTTCTTTCTTGCTCTTTTTCTGAAGAATCAGAATCATCTGGATAAGAGCAACGAATCCGGCACCAATCATGACACCATGAGGTACATAGTAATCGCCAAGTTTGATGTTGAAGAATTTCGGAGTGTATTCGGAAATCAGAAGGCCCACGCCAAATGCACCAAGAGCCCACATATTTCCAATCCAGCCTACGCCCAGGATATCGGTCGGAATACCAAAAATCTTTCCAACGATTCCGCCAACCATACCAATCATAAGGATAACGGAGTTCTTTCCCTTTTCAGCAACTGCCAGCATAGCCTCTGCTGCTGCAATACCGGGTGCCCATGCTTCTTTTGCCGGGAACATCTCTGTATCAAACACCTTATAAAGAATCGTTGCATCAATGATTACTGCTAATGAAGCACCTACCATCATTGGAATAACCAGATCATGTCTTCCTAACAGATAAGGAATACCGATGGATAAGAAAATACCGTTTGAAGCAGCGAACGTTGCACCTGACATAGCTGTCTGGACAAGGTTCTGGGTATTAATATCTTTATATTTCTGGAATATCTTCAACGGAATTCTGGCAATAATAATTGCAAACAGTGCACCGATGATGGATGTATTTGTACTGATTCCCAATCTGGCAATTAACTCGAGACCAATGATTGAACCAATCACAGAAACTAAAATATTTAACAACATAATAGCTGGATCCCATGCAGATGGGTGTTTTTTATTCATAAATTTCCTCCTTTCTTTTGTCATGCAATGAATGAATTCAGATTAGTATACTTTTTTGAAATTCACGAAAAATATTTTTCTTTGTCTTGATCTTAGCATATAAATCAAATAAAATGAAATTATGTTATTTTATAAAGTGATAAATCTGTATTATACAGACTGTAGTCTGAATTTTGGTCTACGAATTCAAGAATGCCCAGGTATTCTTGCTACTAGATGTGCGTTATTTCATATCTGATATAGCCCGCCACCCACGAAATCGCCTTATACAGATATTCACGCAGAAAGGAGAGAGTATATCTGTGTTAAATTATAAGCTCAGTACCTTTTTAGAGCTCTGTGAAACGAAAAATTATACCAAAACCGCTG
>NZ_QUEL01000022.1:0-53377 GCF_003478145.1 Clostridium sp. AF29-8BH
ATAGGGCAGAGGTGGAAGCGTAGTAATACGTGAAGCTGACTGTTACTAATCGGTCGAGGGCTTAACCAAAAGGTTATGGTTAAGGATAGGTAAGAGGAAGTTATTTCCTAAAAGGATGAAAGATAGAAGTAGAAGAAATTCAGTGTGCAGTTTTGAAGGTATATAAAGAAGACCGTTGTACAGAAATGTACGACGGTTTTTTGTGTAATAGGAAATTTCTTGGAATTCCCTATTACACAAAAATGCACTAACGTGCCAATGATGCGCACTCGCGCGAAGCAGAAACATGTCGCAAGCGACCGCGCTCAGCGTGAGAATGTGCCAAGGTACATTTTTTGCCAAGATTATATGAGTTCTGAACCAGAAATTTAAGGATGCGTCATGCTGCTCATGCAGCGAGAAGACGGTAACATCCGATGAAAAGAATAGATTTTTCGATTTTTTTGAAAAAGTAGTTGACATTTAAAATATAATCGGTTATACTTATCTACGTTGTTGGAAAGCAATATTCCTCGATAGCTCAGTCGGTAGAGCACGCGGCTGTTAACCGCGCTGTCGTAGGTTCGAGTCCTACTCGGGGAGTTTTTTGATCCATATACTTTATGGACCTTTAGCTCAGTTGGTTAGAGCAACCGGCTCATAACCGGTCGGTCCCGGGTTCGAGTCCCCGAAGGTCCACTCTACCCAATATGAGGTAAATAAATAATTTAATATTTGGCCCGGTGGCTCAGCTGGTTAGAGCGCCGCCCTGTCACGGCGGAGGTCGTGGGTTCGAACCCCATCCGGGTCGTTTTGATACGACTGTTATAAATTGGTTCGCGTAAGCGGATTGAGGGACAGAGTATCGTAATGGGGTCTTAGCTCAGCTGGGAGAGCATCTGCCTTACAAGCAGAGGGTCACAGGTTCGAGCCCTGTAGGCCCCATTTCATTGTTGGAAAGTAAGAAGAATTTCTGGTTGTTATATCGATATAATTTGAAATGAATCAACAATAAAAGAAATTTAAAAAAATCTAAAAAACAGTTGACATTATTCAGAATGAGTTGTATAATATGACTTGTTCGTTAAGAATAAAAAGTATGTGTGTGTAGCTCAGCTGGATAGAGCACTTGGCTACGGACCAAGGTGTCGGGAGTTCGAATCTTCTCACGCACGTCGATTTCTCTGGTTGTCAGAGAGCAAAAAGCATCCTTTTGAGGGTGCTTTTTTTGTATAATAGGGAATTCCAAGGAATTTCCTATTACACAAAAATGCACTAACGTGCCAATGACGTGCACTTGCGCGAAGATGCAGGTTGTCGCAAGCGACGCGCTCGGCGCGAGAATGTGTCAAGGCAGCAACTGTTCACAGGTAGGAATTTTCTGAACTGAAAATTCCGTACGATACAGTTCTGGCAGCAGATTTTGTCGATTTAGAATGTGCAGTATCGGCAAAATCCCGTTGATGGGCACACGTGTGCGAACCGTAACCCTGAGCACATTCTTTATTCCGTTTACGACAGCCCGGAATTGACTTTTTACCGCATGACCGATATAATAATAGGGCTGTCCCTATCAAGGCAGATAGCTTTGCGGTTTCTATGAAAGACCGCGTGGAGGAATTATGAAAACAGAATATCTGATAAAAATTGGTTCTGTCGCTAAATGGCTGGTGCCGTTTTTTGCAGCGGTGGCGCTGCTGAACGCGTAGGTTTTAAGTGGGCAGAATAAAATAGAAAGGCTGGGAAGAAGCTGGGAGATGCATCACGGATTCTGACACAGCGGAAAGGAGAAGAGATGCAGTTAGTTCAGTTAGATATGAAGCAGATATCGAGCGAGGCAGAGATTTACGACTGCCTGGTCGGTCAGATGAATTTTACCAATGCCGATGAAAAACCGGAATGGATGAATGTGATTGAGATGAACGAGCGGGATCCGTATGAGATGGATACAGAAGAACAGCCGGAGGATCCGGAGTTTAAGAAAATTCTGGAGACACCGGAGAAGACATTGGATGGTCTGGTACAGATGCTGGCTGCCCGCCTGGCAGATGATTACTGCCTGGAAGTAATCCGGGATGAAGCGGCGGATGATGAGAAGAAAGAACTGGAAAAACGTCTGGAACGCGCACTGGAAGATGCGGCGCGCACAATCGATGAAAGAGACGGGAAATTGTATGCAATACTTGAGGATACAAAACCCATGGCATTCTCCGTTATCTGATGAGCCGGAAGAAGGATTGATTCCATGTGAGGTGGTTCGGTCTTCCCGGAAGACGATCGCCATCCAGATCACGGCGGAAGGACGCCTGGTACTCCGGATTCCGAGGAGGGCTTCGGTGCAGGCTGCGATGCGGTTTGCCGAGGAGCACCGCGACTGGATAGAAGTCCATTATAAAGAAGCGGTGGAACGCCAGAGGAACCGGAAAACATATGGAGCGGAAGAAATCCGAAATTTCACAGAAAAGCTGCGCCCGGTGCTCATGCACCGGGTTGCTTTATATGCGGCGTGCATGGGCGTAACCTATGGAAAAATCACAATCCGGAACCAGAAAACGCGTTGGGGAAGCTGCAGCGCAGCTGGAAACCTAAATTTTAACTGGCGGCTGGCACTTTTGCCGGAGGATCTGATGAATTATGTGATTGTCCATGAGCTGGCACACCGGCTGGAAATGAACCATTCCGCGCGTTTCTGGACGCAGGTGGAGAATATACTGCCGGACTGGCGGGAACGGCGCAGGCGGCTTAGGGAGTATGTGATATAGAAAAGAAGCACAGACATAGATGTACTCTCGGAATTTTTCTGTGCTTGATTTTGTGAGATGATTTTTTGTCAGTTGTGCCCAAATTTCTGAGGCGTTGGCGTTGCGTCCGCCTCTGAAATTCGGGTGCGGCTGGCGGAAAATCAGCCACAAAAGCAAGTGCAAAAAAGACTCCGAGAGTACATCTAGATAATAGGAGGAACAAAATGGCAGAAGAAGTCTGGATGCTTCAGACCAAGAAAGCAGATTTTAAGCAGATCGGGGCGCGGTTTCGGATCGATCCGGTTACGGCGCGTATTATCCGGAATCGTGGGATCGAAGGAGAGGCGGCGATCGACCGCTATTTAAATGGCACGCTGGATGATCTGTATGATCCGATGCTGTTAAAAGATATGGAGCATGCCGTTTCCATCCTGTGCGAGGCTGTGGATACTGGAAAGAAGATACGGATCGTCGGTGATTATGATATTGACGGCGTCTGTTCGACGTACATATTATTGCAGGCATTTGAACGGCTGGGCAGTGATGTAGATTTTGAGATACCGGATCGCATCAAGGATGGCTACGGAATCAATGAATCGATCATCGAACAGGCGCACGCGGACGGCGTGGAGGTGATTCTGACTTGTGACAATGGTATTTCCGCGTTCCATCAGGTGGAGCTGGCGAAGAAATATGGCATGACGGTTGTCATCACGGATCATCATGAGGTGCCCTTAGATGGGGAAAAAGAGAAGATTCCACCGGCGGATGCGGTGATCGATCCGAAACAGGCAGACTGTCCGTACCCATTTCCGGAGATCTGCGGCGCAGTGGTGGCGTACAAGCTGGTGCAGGTTTTATATGCCCGCCGGGGCGTGCCGCAGATGGAATGGCTGGATTTGCTTGAATTTGCCGCGATTGCGACGGTCGGTGATGTGATGAAGCTGCAGGATGAGAACCGGATTCTGGTAAAATACGGTCTTAAAAAGATGGCGCAGACCAAAAATCTAGGGCTTCGCAGACTGGCGGAGAAAAATAATCTTGATCTGGGGGCGATCACAGCATACCATATCGGATTTGTCATTGGACCGTGCCTGAATGCGGGCGGACGATTAAAAACGGCAAAGGAAGCGCTGGCGCTTCTGCGGGCGCAGAGTGAGGAAGAGGCGGAACGCCTGGCAGAGGAACTTAAGGAATTAAATGATACCCGCAAGGATATGACCGAGCAGGGGACTGAGGCGGCGAAGCTGCAGGTAGAGAGCTGGTACCAGAAGGACAAGGTGCTGGTGGTCTTTCTGCCGGAATGCCATGAATCGCTGGCGGGCATTATTGCAGGGCGTCTGAGGGAATATTATCAGAAGCCGGCGATCGTGCTGACGCGCGGCGAGGAGGCGGTCAAAGGCTCGGGACGTTCCATTGATGAGTACCATATGTTTAAAAAGCTGACAGAGGTCAGCGATCTGCTGCTCAAATTTGGCGGGCATCCGCTGGCAGCCGGGCTTTCGCTGGAAGAGAAGAACATTGACGAGTTCCGGCGCAGACTGAATGAAAATGCGGGGCTGACGGAGGAAGATTTTAAAGCGAAAGTCTGGATCGATGTGCCGATGCCGGTGGGATATGTGACAGAACGGCTTGTGAGAGAGCTTTCCTGTCTCGAACCGTTTGGACAGGGTAACGAAAAACCGCTGTTTGCAGAGAAATCACTCCGCATCCGGGCAAGCCGCGTGCTGGGGCGCAACCGGAATGTCGTAAAAATGACGTTGGAAGAGACAGACGGACACGCGATCGAGGCGCTATATTTCGGTGACGGAACGGCGTTTGAGGAAGAGCGCGCCGGACGGCGAGAGATCGACGTCGTGTATTATCCGGACATCAATGAGTACAATGGAAGAAAAACGCTGCAGGCGGTGATCCGCCGTTATAAATTCCGGGGGTAAATGGCATGATAACGAGAAAAGATGTGATGCCGGTCAATTTCCTGAAAAAAGAAAAATTTACCGGAAGTGATACCGGGATGCGCTACCGGATGGAGATGACAAAGCGCGAAGTACCGAAAGAAGACGGCGCAGATGGCGAGACGGTCGAGGAGACAGTCCTGACCGTGACATCGTGGCCGGAACCATATGGATACGACGCAACGCCGGAAGAGGAGAAGACCCGCGAGGAATTTCCATTTTCGGAAGAAGGAATTGTGAGCGGGGTAGAGTGGCTGAACGGGCAGCATGCGCGGTATGTGAAGCCTGAAAAATAGACGGTTGCGTGAACAGAAAGAGTGAAAAAGTAGAATGAGTTGGAAAAAGACATTTTATGAGGGGCTAAAGAGCGGTATCCCCATTGGACTGGGGTATCTGCCGGTCTCCTTTACGTTTGGCTTCCTGGCGGTGTCGGGCGGTCTGCCGGTCTGGGTAGCAGTTTTTATATCGCTGACGAACTTAACGAGCGCCGGACAGTTCGCAGGGACAAACCTGATTCTGGCGGGGGCTGGGTACTTTGAGGTGGCATTGACGACGTTTGTCATCAACCTGCGCTATATGCTGATGTCACTGTCCCTGTCCCAGAAGCTCGATGAAAAGACGGGAACCGGGGCGCGCCTGGCATTGGCATTCGGCATCACGGATGAGACGTTTGTCGTCAGTTCCCTGCATCCGGGCATTTTGAAAGCGTCGTATATGCTGGGACTTATCACGATGCCGATTCTGGGGTGGAATCTTGGAACCTGGCTGGGAGGCGCGATCTCGGCGGTTCTGCCGCAGGCGCTGCAGAATGCGATGGGAATTGCCCTGTACGCGATGTTTATTGCGCTGATTCTGCCGGCGGCACGCAAATCGCGGTCGGTGTGCTGCGTCATCATTCTGGCAGTTGTGATGGTGTGCATTTTAAAATATGTTCCGGTTTTTGCCGGTATTTCCTCCGGTTTCCGGGTGATTCTGGTTACGATCGCGGCATCGGCGTTCGGTGCATGGAAATTCCCGCATGATCCGGACGGTAAAGAAGCCGGTCAGGACGAGAGTCAGAAAGAGGGGGCAGAATGATGAATACAGCAGAGGCAGCAGGAGCAGCCGGAACACTCGATATGAAATACGTGCTGACCTGTGTCCTTTTGATGGCACTGGTTACATATATTCCACGTGTTCTTCCGGTTACGATTTTCCGGAAACAGATCCGTTCGAAGTTTATCCGATCTTTCTTAGATTATACGCCGTATGCAGTGCTGGGAGCACTGACATTTCCGGATGTATTTACCTCCACAGGACATCTCTATTCGGCGGTCGGAGGAACGATCGTAGCGGTGATTTTGGGATATAAGGGAAAGAGCCTGGTGGTAGTGGCGATCGCGGCGATTGTGACGGTTTACCTGCTTGAGATGGCAGGCGGAGCCGGTCTTTTGGCGTCGCTTTCATTTTAAGAAAAATTTAAAATGAATATGCGCGAAAGCGCGGGAAATTCATCATAAATAAAAACGAAAGGTGCAGACAAGATGATTACAATGAAGGGAGCCGCTGTTTCGGCAAAGCTGAAAGAGCAGGTGGAAAAAGGGCTGGAAACCCTGACATGGGTGCCGAAACTGACGATTATCCGGGTGGGCGAGAATCCGGATGATATTTCCTATGAGAAAGGCGCGACGAAGAAGCTGACATCGTTCGGGCTTGAGGTGGAATCGAAGGTATTTCCGGGAGATATCTCGGACGAGGCATTTAAGAGGGAGTTTGCGGCGATCAATGCGGATGCGTCGGTGGACGGTATTTTAATGCTGCGCCCGCTTCCAAAACAGATCAACGAGCAGGATATTGAAAAAATGATCGATCCGGCGAAGGATCTGGACGGTATTTCCCCAGTTAATATCGCAAAGGTGTTCAGCGGCGATACGAGCGGTTTTGCGCCGTGTACGGCAGAGGCAGTGGTATGCATGCTGAAAATGAACGATATCGCGCTTTCTGGCAAACGGGTGGCAGTCGTAGGAAGAAGCATGGTTGTGGGACGCCCGCTTTCGATGCTGCTTCTGCATGAAAATGCGACCGTGACCATCTGCCACTCGAGAACCGCCAACCTGCCGGAGGTATGCCGGGAGGCGGATATTCTGACTGCCTGCGTGGGAAAAGCAGCGATGATTAACCACACTTATGTAAAAAAGGATGCGGTTGTCATTGATGTTGGGATCAATGTAGATGAAAATGGAAAACTCTGCGGCGATGTGGATTTTGCCGATCTGGAAGGAACTGCTTCGGCGGCAACCCCGGTTCCGGGCGGTGTCGGCGGCGTGACGACGGCGGTTCTGGCACAGCATCTGGTGCGCGCAGCACGGATGAAACAGGAAAAAAATAGTAATAAATAAGCGAAAGAAAGTTAAGAGAAAAGCAATACATTTCCTCTCGTTTTCAGGTATAACTATAGTAAGAATGACAGTGTACCAGCAGTTGTTCCGGAAGGTCCGAACTCATTGTGGGGTGGAATTCACGGATGAAACAGAAAAACGGGAGGAATTTTTTATGAGAAAAATGGGGATGATGCGAAACAGGATGGCATTTCTGCTGGCAGCAGGCACGATGACAATGACGTCGGCGGCAGGTCTGGCAGGTTGTACGTCCGCACCGGCATCGGTAACGGTGCAGTCGGCGGAAAATACGGGGATCACGGTGACGAGCCAGGAGAAAATCAAGCGGAGCCGGATATTGCGGAAATTACCTACAGTGTCTATTCACAGGCGGCGGATGCGAGCACCTGCCAGTCGGAGAATCAGACGGATTTGGATGCGGTTCTGGCGCTTTTGAAGGAAAAGGGAATTGCAGATACCTCGGTGCAGACGAGCGGTCTGGGGCTGAATCCGATCTATGACTGGGACAACGGCAAGAAGATCACTGGTTATGAGATGACGACGGAGGTGGTTGTATCGGATGTTGCGATTGAGGATGCAGGGGCGATCATCAGCGATTCGGTCAATGCGGGTATCAATTCGATCGATTCGGTCCAGTACCAGTGCAGCAATTTTGATGAGATTTATCAGGAAGCGCTCAAAAAAGCCATTGAGTCGGCGCGCGTGAAAGCCGAAGCGATGGCGGAGGCAGGCGGCTGCAAGCTGGGAACGATGACGAATGTGCAGGAGTACAGCAGCGGGCAGCAGGCGCGTTATTATGACACTTCTTACAGCAGCGGCATGGCGATGAAGGAAATGGCGATGGAAGATGCGGGTGCAGGCAGAAACCTGATGCGGGGCAGGTGGATGTTGAGGCAGAGGTGTCGGCTACGTTTTCCATTCAATAGGGATCAGCTGCATGAAAGGTTGTCTGGTTTCGGAGGAAAAATCGGATTTTAAACAGGAAAAGGGAATAAACACAAATTGTATAAACCTTCGCATATCTGGGATACTAACAGTGTGAAATGAATGGTCGGAAACGGCTGCTGTTTCATGAGAATGTAGAACAGAATGCGGAGGTTTATTTTTTATGTGGGGAATGATAACCGCGCTGGTTTCCGGCGCACTCATGAGTATACAGGGCGTGTTTAATTCTGCCGTGATGAAGCAGACCAGCATGTGGGTATCGGCTGGCTGGGTGCAGATAAGTGCGTTTGTGGTTTGCCTGCTGATGTGGTTTTTTACGGGGCGCGGCGCGGTATCGGAGCTTTGGCAGATCGAACCGCGGTATATGCTGACCGGCGGCGTGATCGGGGCATTTATCACGTACACGGTCATCAAGAGCTTTGACGCGCTGGGACCGGCAAAATCAGCGCTTCTGATCGTCGTGGCGCAGATCCTGGTGGCGTACCTGATTGAGGTGTTTGGCTGGTTCGGTGTGGAGAAAGCGGGATTTGAGTGGCGCAAGGCGATCGGGGCGGCGGTTGCGATTGCGGGGATTGTGATTTTCAGATGGGAATAAAAATTTTCTGCTTGTGTTTAAAGGGGGTTTTGGTTAGAATAGAATTACGGACAAAACGCGCCTCGGAAAAAGAGGGGTGCAGAAGATGAAACAGACAAATCAAACAGTAAATCGGAAACGATGGATGCGAACAGGGGCAGTCGGCGTGGTATTTTTGGCGGCTGTTTTGTGTTTTGGTGTGCAGAGCCGGCGAGAGAAGCGGACGGTGGTGCTGGAGACGCAGAACAGTTTTTCAAAAGAAGTGGATGATTCGCAGGAAAGCTCCGAACGTCCAGCAAAACGGTCAAACGGTGGGGCAGTGGATGGGGATAATGAAGCAGCAGAGAACGCTGCGCCTGAGGAGCAATCAAAAGAAAATCCCCAAACGCCGGAATCGAGAATCCTATATATCCACGTCTGCGGCGAGGTAGCCGCACCGGGCGTCTATGAGCTTCCGGCGGGCAGCCGTATGTATGAGGCGGTTGAAAAGGCGGGCGGGATGACGTCGGAGGCGGCGCAGGAATCTGTAAATCTGGCGCAGGCGATCGAGGATGGACAGCAGCTTCGGATTCCGAGCCGGGAAGAGATTCGGAAATATCAGGAAACAGGGAAGGATGTCTCCGGGCTTCTGGGAGCCGGAGGCGCTGCTGGGAATGGCAGCGAGTCAGCTTCGCAGAAATCTGGAAGCAGTGCAGCATTGATTAATTTAAACACAGCTTCCAAAGAAGAGTTGATGACTTTAAACGGTATCGGCGCGGCGCGGGCGGAAGCGATTCTTTCTTACCGGGAGCAGAGGGGCGGTTTCCGGACGATTGAGGATATTATGAAGGTGCCTGGCATCAAGAACGCGGCATTTCAGAAGATAAAAGATAAGATTACAGTATAGAGAGATAGAAGCATAGTGGTTGAGGTGGAGAATGGCGAAGGTATTAGTGGTAGATGATGAAAAATTAATAGTAAAAGGAATCCGTTTCAGTCTGGAACAGGATGGATTTGAAGTTGCCTGCGCCTATGACGGGGAGGAAGCGCTTCAGATGGCGAAGGAGACGGAGTATGATATGGTTCTTCTGGACGTGATGCTGCCGAAGCTGAACGGATTTGAAGTCTGCCAGGCAATCCGGGAGTTCTCCGAGATGCCGATCATTATGCTGACCGCAAAAGGCGACGATATGGATAAGATTCTGGGGCTGGAATACGGCGCCGATGATTATATCACGAAGCCATTTAACATTTTGGAAGTAAAGGCGCGCATCAAGGCGATCCTGCGCCGCAATTCCAAGAAATCGAGACAGGAGCCGCAGCAGACAAAGAAAGTCATCGAGGCGGGCGATCTGACGCTGGATTCGGACAGCCGCCGGGTCTTTATCGCTTCCCGCGAGATCAATCTGACCGCGAAGGAATTTGACCTTCTGGAGCTCCTGGTGTGCAATCCGGGCAAGGTTTACAGCCGCGAGGAGCTGCTGCGCTTTGTCTGGGGCAACCGGGCGGCGGCGGGCGGCGATGTCCGCACCGTAGACGTTCATGTGCGGCGGCTGCGCGAGAAGATCGAGCCGAGTCCGAGTGATCCGAAATATGTACATACGAAATGGGGCGTGGGGTACTACTTCCGGATTCGGTAATGTAGAAAAGAACTCAGAAGAGGATGAAAGGGGCGCTGCAGGGGAGTGTGTATCCCGGCAGCAGCTCTTTTTCTTTAGGTGACAAAGGCAGATGGGGCAGAGAATGAACGAGGAAAACCAAGAACAGGATCAGAAGAATGAAATTGCAGGGAAGCAGGAAGAGCCGGGACAGATAGTTTCAGAAAAAGTGGAGAAGAAACGAGAGAAGAAACCAAAGAAAAAGCGTCTTCGCATCCAGGGCGCCGCGTGGAGGCGGCTGGATAACACGGCGAAGCTCTTTGCGGCGGTGTCGGGCGAGGATTTAAGCAGTGTATTCCGGATTTCGGCGGTTCTGAAAGAAAAAGTAGATCCGGAGCTTTTGCAAAGGGCGCTTGTGCGGACACTTCTGGAGTTTGAAAATTTCCGGGTGAAGCTGCGGAAGGGATTTTTCTGGTATTATTTTGAGACGAACAACCGGAATCCGGGCGTGGAAGAAGAACAGAGTGCACCGTGCCGTTTCATTGATCCGCACCGGGGGGCGCGGTTCCCATTCCGTGTGAGCTACTATGGATGCAGGATCAATTTTGAAGTGTTTCACGGGCTGACGGACGGACTGGGGGCGCTGCGGTTTGCTTCACGGCTTACAGAACATTATCTGGAACTGGTGAAAAAATTGCCGGTTATGGTGCAGGAGCGGGAGTTTTCGCCGCTCCGGGAGGACGATTATCTGCGACATTACCGGAAACTGCCGCATCGGCATTATAACAGCAGACCGGCGATTGCGATTCAGGGGGAATTTCTCCCATTTGATCAGATGGCAGTGCTGCAGGGGACGATTGAGGTGTCGGCACTGAAGACGGAATGCAGGAAGGTGGGGGTCAGCATCACCAAATATCTGGCGGCGGTGCTTCTCTGGGCGATCATCCAGACGGAGACGGATGGGAAAACGCTGAAACGTCCGGTGGCGCTCAATCTTCCGGTGAACCTACGGAGTTTTTTTGAGTCGGAGACGCTGGCAAACTTCTTTGCTGTCGTGAATATTTCGTGGGCGGCGGGAAAGGCGCCGGAGGCATTGGAAGAAGTGATTGCGTCTGTGAGCCGCCAGATGGATGAGCAGATCGTGAAGGAGCGGCTGGAGGAGACGATCTCCTACAATGTGTCGAATGAGAAAAAATGGTATGTGCGGGCGATCCCGCTATTTGTCAAACATCTGGCGATGCAGTTGATTTTTCTGCACACCAGCCGCGCCCACACGATGACATTTTCCAACATCGGACCGGCGCAGGTTCGGGAGGAATTGAAAGATTCGATCGAGGGCTTTCAGCTTCTTGTCGGCGCATCGCCGAAGCAGCGGATGAAATGCGGGGCGGTGGCGTATGACGGGAAATTATGCCTGTCGTTTACGAGCGCGATGGCAGAGAACCGGCTTCCGGAGTTTTTCTTTCACTTTTTGGAGGAAAAGGGCATCCGGGTAGAGAGAGAGAGCAATGGAATCACGGATACGAAGCATGATAAAGGACGTTATCCAGTGATTGCCCAGGATCGAGAGCGCGTGCGCCGTGCGGTGCGGGGATTTTATGTGTCATTGGTGCTCGTATCGCTTCTGGCGGGGCTTACGAATCTGGCGACTTATCATCGGATTCCGTTTAAATGGTCGCTTCTGACGGCGGGCGCGGCGGCATATGTGGCGATGACGCTGCGGTTTTCGGTCATGCGGCATGCGAGCCTGGCAGGAACGCTGGTGCGGCAGTCCCTGGGAATTCAGGCAATTTTGCTTCTGATTGACGCGCTTACAGGGCTTCGGGGGTGGTCGGTGGACTACGCGATCCCATGCGTCGCACTGTTTGAGGTGGCGGCGGTTCTTCTGATGATGTTAGTCAACCGGATGAACTGGCAGAGCTATTTTATGTATCAGATCACAATTACATTTCTGAGCTTTGTGCCGTTGATTTTCTGGAAAATCGGGTGGACGCATCATCGCGTCTGACGGTGCTGGCAGCAGGTGTGTCGGTGGCAGCGCTGGCGGCGACGGTGATTCTGGGCGACCGGAGTGTGAAGCGGGAATTGAAGAGGCGGTTTCATGTGTAAATGGCAGGAAAATCGGTCACAGTAAAGGAACGATCTATAAAAATACGAAGATTGAAAATTTGGATGAAAGAAAGGGAAGAAGCATGAGTCGGAAAACAGTCAGCATGATAGGCAATCTGACGCGTGATATGATGAGTGACGTGATGGAGACATCGTTAAAGAAGCCGATCCAGACCGGCGAATTCCGGAAAAATCCGGTCGAACCGGCGTGGAGATGTCCGGCGGAATATATTTATGAGCTGGTAAAAACAGAACAGTTTGTGATGGAATATTTGAAGCCGAAGCAGGCGGTGACGGGGCGCGTCATTTTGCAGCTGCACGGCGGCGGGTATATCGGTCCGATGAAAAATATTTACCGGCGGTTTGCGGTTAAGTATTCACAGATCAGCTTCGGCGCGGATGTTCTGACGCCGGACTACCGGGTGGCGCCGGAGCATCCGTATCCGGCGGCGCTGGAGGATGCGGTGTACGCGTACCGATGGCTTCTGGAAGAGAAGAAATACCAGCCGTCCCAGATCGTGGTAGCCGGGGATTCGGCGGGCGGCGGCCTGGCGCTGGCGCTCTGTCTGTATGCGAAAGATCACGGGCTGCCGCTTCCTGCGGGCATTATCACGATGTCGCCGTGGACGGATGTAAGTCTGAGCGGGGCATCGTATGAGGAAAATTATACGATCGATCCACTGTTTGGTAATTCGAAGGAAAATATGTTGTACCAGTGCAGCTACATCGGGAATGCCAATCCGAAAAATCCGTATCTGTCGCCGCTGTTTGGAGATTTTGAAGGATTTCCGCCGATGCTGATGCAGGTGGGCGCGTATGAGGTGCTTTTAGATGATACGAGGGCGGCAGCGAAAAAGGCGCGCGCCGAGGGCGTCAAGGTGCGCTGCTCGGTCTATGACGGGATGTTCCATGTATTTCAGATGGGACTCGACCTGATTCCGGAGAGCCGCGAGGCATGGGAAGAGGTCGCGGAATATCTACGGATCATCTACCGGATTCATCGGGAGCCGGAGGGAACGGTCGTGAAAAAGGTAAAAACGAGACGCAAAGAGACGGAAGACCGGGCGCGGCTGAATCTGTTGGCATTTTTAAAACGGGAGCTTAAAAAGTGAAGATTACGTTAGTGACAGTAGGAAAAATTAAGGAAAAATATCTGGAGGCGGCGATCGCGGAGTACAGCAAGCGGCTGGGGCGTTACTGCCGTCTGGAGATCGTGCAGGTGGCGGATGAAAAAACGCCGGATAAGGCGAGTGAGCTGCAGGAAGCGCAGATCCGCGACAAGGAAGGCGAGCGGATTCTGGCGCATATCAAGGAGGACGCGTATGTGATTGCACTTGCGATCGATGGAAAGCAGCGTTCCTCGGAGGAGATGGCGGCATGGATGGAAGACCTGGGCGTGCGAGGTGAGAGCCATCTGCAGTTTATCATCGGAGGTTCGCTGGGGTTGTCGCAGGCGGTGTTAAACCGTGCGGACACGAAGATCAGCTTTTCGCGCCTGACCTTTCCACACCAGCTGATGCGCGTGATTTTGCTGGAACAGATTTACCGGAGTTTCCGGATTATAAAAGGAGAACCGTATCATAAGTAGACATAATGCATGATGGGTGATTAAAAATTAGCTATTCATAATGCGCGAGAGCAGTTCGAGATCCTCTTTTTTGACCTTTAAGTTAGATGCCACCTCGGTTCCGTCCGGGGCGGTCACTTTTAGGGAAATGACGCTGTCCTCGCGCAGCGCGCGGGTGTAGGCGGCTTTCAGAAAAGGGGAAAATTTAGGGTGGCGGGCTTTGAAACGCGCCCACTCGTCCCGAAATTGCAGTAAGGATGAAAGATTCATGTGATTAAGTCCTTTCCGTTTTAATAACTGATGGTAGTGTATCATGCGCGGGGAAGGCATGTAAAGAGGAAAAATTATCAGTAACGAGAGGTAGACTGATAATTGTTCGCAGTAACGTAGACAGGAGAATCAAGATTCATGGAACAGGTACAGAAGAAAAATATACTAGGCACGGAGCCGATCGGCGGGCTTTTGCGGCAGTTTGCGGTGCCAAGTATTATCGCGATGCTGGTAGGCGCCCTTTATAATATCGTCGATCAGTTTTTTATCGGAAGAAGCGTGGGAGAGCTGGGGAATGCAGCGACGAACGTGGCGTTTCCGTTGACGATCTCCTGTGTGGCGCTGGCGCTTCTGTTTGGAATCGGCGGTGCGGCGTCCTTTAACCTGACGCTGGGAGGCGGCGATCGGGAAAAGGCGTTATTTTATATTGGAAATGCGGCGACGCTTCTGTTTGGAAGCGGTGTGATTCTGGGGACTGTGGCGCTTTTTTGCCTGACGCCGATGCTGCGCTTTTTCGGTTCGCCGGACAATGTGCTGGCGTATGCCAAAACGTATACGGGTATCACGGCTCTGGGATTTCCATTTCTGATTCTGACCAACGGCGGCGGGCATCTGGTGAGGGCGGACGGAAGCCCGCTTAATGCGATGCTTTACAATTTATCCGGGGCGCTGATCAATACAGTGCTCGATCCGCTGTTTATTTTTGGATTACATATGGGAATGGCGGGTGCTGCGCTGGCGACGATCATTGGACAGATTTTTTCAGGAATCCTGATTATCCGGTATCTGCGCCGTTACAAAAACGGACGGCTGACAGCGGCGCATCTTCGACCCCAGAGAACATATGTAAGCATGATTACCTCATTGGGGGCAGCGGCATTTTTCAACCAGCTTGCGATGCTGGTGGTGCAGATCGTGTTAAATAAATCCTTGACCTACTACGGTGCGCATTCGGACTATGGGGAATCGATTCCGCTGGCGTGTGCCGGCATTATCACGAGGTCAATCAGGTGTTTTTTTCGATCGTCATCGGTCTTTCGCAGGGCATGCAGCCGATCGCAAGTTTCAATTATGGCGCGAAAAATTATGCGCGCGTGCGGCAGGTGTATGGGTTGGCGCTCAGGTGGGGATTTGCGGTGTCGGCGGTGTCCTTTGCGTGTTTCCAGTTGATTCCGCGTCCGATCATCGGGCTGTTCGGGGAAGGATCGGAGATGTATTTCCAGTTTGCGGAAAAATATTTCCGGATTTACCTGTTTTTCACGTTCTTAAACTGTGTGCAGCCGATTGCGTCGAACCTGTTTACGGCGATTGGAAAACCGAAAAAGGGTATTTTCCTGTCCCTGACGCGCCAGATTCTCTTTTTGCTGCCGCTGATTGTGATTCTGCCACTGTTTATCGGCATTGACGGCATCATGTATGCCGGACCGATCGCGGACTTTGTGGCGGGCGTGGTGGCTCTTGCGATGGCAGGCGTGGAGGTGAGACGGCTGCGGCGGATGGAAAGTGCGTCCGTGCATGCATAGGCGGATGGTATATTTTAGCCAGTCCTTCATATATTGAGGTAAGGAGGACGGGCTGATGAAGGAGGAACAATCAAAGCAGGATGTGAGGGCGCTGTTTCATTTTTTCTCCCGGAATATCCGGGAGCAGCTTCTGGCGCTTCCGCTTGAGGCGGATGGAATGGAAGAGGTACGGCTGCGGGTTAGCGCGCCGCTGTATTACATATATAAAAATAAAGAGTACACAGCCGGAAGTGGATTCCGGGTCAGCCGGGAGGATGTGGACGAGACGCTGCAATGCGCGGCTCGTTCTTCCCTCTATGCTTACGGGGAGGAAATCCGGCAGGGGTTTCTGACCGTGCAGGGCGGACACCGGATTGGCGTGGCTGGAAGGACGATACTGGAAAACGGACATATAAAGGCGATTCATCCGATAACCTTTTTAAATGTCCGTTTTTCGCATCAGATGATAGGATGTGCAGCAAAAATACGGTCGATTTTGACGGATCCAGGGACGGGAAGTATCCGGAATACGCTTCTGATTGCACCGCCGAGATGCGGAAAAACAACACTTCTGCGGGATCTGATCCGGATGGTGTCGGATGGAGAAGAGGGAAAGGATAGGGGCTCTGCTTTGACGGGGAGCTTTGAACGGCCTAAGGCAGGTGCAGGACATGAAAATAAAGCTGGAAAAATGGTGGAGATGAGGAAGCAGCATGGTGGAAAAGTGAGGGCGCAGACGGTCGGGGTGGTGGATGAGCGTTCGGAGATTGCCGCCTGCTATCAGGGAATCCCGCAAAACGATGTTGGCTGCCGGACAGATGTGCTGGATGCCTGCCCCAAGGCGGAGGGAATGATGATGCTGATCCGCTCGATGGCACCGGAGGTGGTCGCGGTGGACGAGATCGGCGGTGAGAATGATTTGGAGGCGCTTCGCTATGTGATGAACTGTGGCTGCAGGATTCTGGCAACCGTACATGGAAATTCGATGGAGGACATCCGGGAAAAACCGGGCTTGTCCTCTTTTTTGCAAGAAAAACGGTTTGAGCGGTATGTGGTGCTGGGAAATAGACGCGGACCGGGAACGGTGGAGGCGGTATATGATGCAGCTGGCGAGGAGCTTATATGTGGATAAAATTGCTTGGGATCTGCCTTGTATGTGTATCGTGTGCGGGGATTGGCGGGGGTGAGGCATTGCGCCTGATTGGCCGGAGGCGTTTTTTGGAGGAAGTAAAACGGATTGCCGCGGGACTGCGGGGAGAGATTGGGTATACACAGGCAGTTCTTCCTCTGGTACTGTGCCGGGCGGGGGCACGCGGGGATGGAAAAGCGGGGAAGCTATTTTTGGTGGCAGGAGAGCGGCTGGAAGCGAATCCAGAGTGTCCGTTTGGGAGTATCTGGGAAGCGGTTCTGGAAGAGCAGGGGATTCGTCCGATGTTAGGAACAGAGGAATGGGAGCTGATGTGCCGGTTTGGAAACAGCATCGGGTATCTCGATCTGGAAATGCAGCAAAAGACGCTGGCACTGTATCTGGAAGAATTGGAACGGGCGATTGAGCAGCTACGGCGGGAAGAGCCGGAGAAGAAACGGCTGTGCTGGGGGCTTGGGATACTAGGCGGGCTGTTTCTGGCAGTGGTGTTGATGTAAGTGGGGGAAGAAAATGGGAGTTAATCTAATATTTCGGATTGCGGCAGTCGGTATCCTGGTTTCCGTCCTCTGCCAGATTCTCAAACACAGCGGGCGGGAGGAACAGGCATTTCTCACAAGTCTTGCGGGTCTTCTTTTGGTACTGTTCTGGATGGTGCCGTATATTTATCAATTGTTTGAGACGATGAAGGAATTGTTTGCGTTGTAATGTACTCTCGGAATCCTTCTATGCTTGATTTTGTGAGATGATTTTTTGTCAGTTGAGCCCAAATTTCTGAGGCGTATGTTGATGAAATTCGGGTGCAGCTGGCGAAAAATCAGCCGAAAAAGCGAGTGCGGGAAAGACTCCGAGAGTACATTGCAGGGAAGGACGGTAAAAAATGTCAATTTTAACCGTATCGGTTCTTGGGATCACGGCAGTTCTTCTGGCAGTCCAGCTCAAGGGAAAAGGCAGCGAGTATGGGACGTACATTGTGATGGCGGCGGGGTTGTGTCTCTTTTTCTATGCGGCGGGAAAGCTGGAAGTGATTCTGAAAACACTTCGGACGATGGAATCCTGCATCGGGATCAGTCCAGTGTATTTGTCGGCGCTTTTGAAAATGGCGGGAATCACTTATATTGCCGAATTTGCCTCCGGGATTTGCAAGGATGCCGGGTACGGTTCGCTGGGAACACAGATTGAGATATTTGCGAAGCTGTCCATTCTGGCGGTCAGTATGCCGATTCTGCTGGCATTGTTGGAGACGGTGAAGCAGTTTTTGGCGTAGGGAAGTGGTAAGTGCAGAAAAGCGGAGAGATGGTGAGAGCAGGTGACGGTGGGAACAAAGATGGTTGTGCGGGCAGTGAGCGTTATATTCTTGAGTGTATATTTGATGGCAGGAAATCATTTAACGGTGTCGGCGGCAAATGGTGAAAAGATATCTGAAGATTCGGATTTCAGTGTTTCTGGAGAGAACATGGATTCTCTTCTGAACTCACTGGATTTAAGCAGAATCGAAGCATTTTTAAGGGAAGCGGGAGGTTCGGCAGTCCCGGGGCTTTCATTCCGGGAAATCCTTTCGATGCTTCTCTCTGGCAATTATCAGAGAGTGGTTCGGATGCTGATGGATTTTTGCCGGACAGCCCTATTTCGGGAAATTTCAGAAAATGGCAGATGGATGGGGCAGGTCATCCTTCTGGGAATTTTAGGGGCGGTGTTCGCCAGCTTTTCGAGTCTCTTTGCCGACAGTCAGGTATCGGAGATGGGCTTTTATGTCACGTATCTTCTGATTTTTACACTGCTTGCCGCCAGTTTTTTGAATGGGGTGCGGATCACGCGGACACTGTTGGAGCAGCTCTTTGAATTTGTCCGGGTGTTGGTTCCTGCTTTTTTTCTGGCTGTTTCCTTTTCCGGGGGAAGTACCTCGGCAGCAGCCGGATATGCGTGGACACTTGCTTCTGTCAATGTGGCGGAATGGGTGTTTTTACGGTTGTTTCTGCCATGCACCCAGTTGTATGTCCTGCTGTCGCTGGCGGGACATTTAAGCTCGAAGGATTTGTTTTCAAAAGCGTTGGAATTGCTGGAACAGGGGATGCGCTGGGGCAGCAAGGCGCTTTTGGGAGTGGTGCTGGGCTTTCATGTGCTGCAGGGAATGATTGCGCCGTATACAGATTCGGTGCGCCAGACGGCGCTGCGGCGGGCGGTCAGCCTGATACCGGGAATCGGACAGGGCGCAGCGGCAGTGTCGCAGGTACTTCTTGGAAGCAGCGTCCTGATTCGGAATACGGTGGGCATCGGGGGAGTGCTTGTGTTGGCGGCGGTGTCGCTTCTGCCGCTTTTGAAACTTTTAATCCTCTATCTGGGGTGCCAGGGAAGCGCGGCGCTTTTGCAGCCGGTCAGTGACAGCCGGGTGGTGGAGGCAGTCGGCGCAGTGGCGAAAGGATTTTATTTTTTGCTGGCAGCAGCTGGTTCGGCGGTGGTGTTATTTGCGCTTTCGATCGCGGTGGTGTGTGCGAGCACGAACGCGGCTTATTTTGCGGGGTAGAAGATGGAAGTAATTACTCACTGGGCGGGGAATATCGTCAGTTATCTAGTGTTTCTGACCGTTCTGACCGGGCTTTTGCCCGCACATAAGTATGAAAAATATATCCGTCTGTTTGCGGGCTGTATCCTGCTTCTGATTGTGCTGAAGCCGCTGACGGACGGGCTGCGTCTGGAGGAGCGGCTGAATTATCTGTTTACATCTCTTTCGTTTGAAAATGAAGCGGGCGAGCTGAAAAGTGAGATGGATGAGATAGAGGTGCGGCGCAGAAATATGGTTTTGAGCCAGTATGAGGCGGAAGCGTCCAAGGAGGCAGTGCGGGTGGCAGCGGAAGCGGGATTTTCCGTGGAAAAGGCGGACGTAGAGCTGGAAAAAGATCCGGAGTCGGAGCAATTTGCCTCGGTGCGGAGTGTGACGGTGTATGTGGCGGGAAGTGAGGCGGGGATGGAAGCGGGGATGGAAGCGGCGGAACAGGAGGATCCGAGTTCGATGATTGAAATAGAAAAAATTTCCCCGATTGAAATTTCACTTAAACAGGAGCAGAAGCAGGGAGAACCCGCCGCCGCGCAGGCAGTTTCATGGATGAATGGGGAAAAGATTTGGGAGCTTCAGCAGCGGCTGGCATCGTTTTATCAGGTGGAGGCGGATCATGTGGAAGTCAGGATGGAACCTTGACAAGGAATGGGTCAAACGAAATGAAAAATGGCTGATTTTGCTGGTGCTTGGGCTGGCAATTCTGATCTTATATGCGCCGTTTGGGAAGAAGACGAGTGAGACGGGAGTCTTGCGGTCAGGGGAAAGATGGGCGGAGAGTGAAACAGAAACAAACTCTGGGCATAGAGCAGGGCAGGACAAAAATGGAAGTTCAGAAGAGAGTGGTTCGGATGTCGAAACAGGTTTGCCAAGCACTGCATCCAAGCAGGACACGAACCGCCTCTACGAGCTTCGCCTGGAGCAGCGGATCCGGGACGTTTTAAAGAAGGTGGACGGCGTGGGTGAGGTGGATGTGATGCTGACTCTGTTTTCTTCTTCGGAAAAGGTGCTGCGGGTGGATAAGGAGAGAAGCCGGGCGTCCACCTCGGAGACGGATTCTTCGGGTGGTACGCGGCAGCAGGCGGATGAATCGCTGCGGGAGAGCACCGTGCTGACGGGAAGTTCAGGCAGCGGGGAACCGGTAGTTGAAAAAGAGCTGGCACCGGAGATTTCCGGTATCGTGATCAGCGCACAGGGAGGAGGAAATGCGTCGGTACAGAAGGAAATTTCGGAAGCGATGCAGGCATTATTCGGACTGCCGGCACATAAAATAAAAGTATTAAAGCGGGTGGAATAAAGGAGTATGCAAATATGAGAATGAAGATGAAACGCGTTTTCAGGAGAAATCAAATCATCATCACGACGCTGGCGATCATGATTGCGGCGGCGGGGTATCTCAACTATGCGGGAAAATCCGATCTGCCGGGGGCGGATACATATGAAGCGGGGGCGACCAAGATTTCAGATAGCGATATATATTCGGAAAATCAGGCGGTGTCCGGAAGCGTGGCGGACGGTGAATATGAGGAGATTGCAAGTCTTGACGATCCGGGAGAGGGCGATCCGCTGGCAGCAGGCAGTGAGGAGGGCACAGCGCAGGGGGCGGCGGACGGAGAGGAGGCATCTGCGGACAATCCGGCAGTCGATAACCCGGGCGAGGCGGTTTTGACAGGCGGAACCGGCGTGGCAGAGTACATAGCAATGTACAGCTCAGCCGTGAACAGATCCGCGCCAAGAACCGCGAAGCGCTGAATGCCCTGATTAACAATGAAAATCTGGATGCGTCGGCAAAAGAGGCAGCCGTTCAGGATATGCTGGCACTCAATGCGATAGCGGAGAAGGAAAATGCAGCGGAAACGCTTCTGATGGCGAAAGGATTTGCCGATCCGGTTGTCAGCATCACGGATGGAAAAGTGGATGTCGTTGTCAACGCGCCGTCCATCACAGATCCGCAGCGCGCGCAGATCGAGGATATTGTAAAACGGAAAACCGAGATATCGGCGGAAAATATCGTGATTTCCCTTTTAAACCTGGGAGATTGAGGAAGTTCGGATGAGTTAATGTTCACGGGTAGGCACTTTTGGAACCGAAAGTGCCGTAAGAAAACGTGGTGGCAGCAGGAATTTGCCGTATTAAAATGCGAAGCCACGGCAAATTCCGTTACTGGGCACGTATGCGTGAACAGTAACTCGGATGAGATTCGAACCGGAAATGCCTTTGCAAACTCCTGTATTTTTGGTATAATAAAAACACTTAATTGAAATGTATTTCTGGAAGTATTCGAGCATCTGTTTTTTGTGGGAAGAGAAGATTCCGGGCGTACATGGAAGTGGTCAGGAGGGATTTGGAATGGCGAGAGAAGCAGAAGATAGAAGCACACATATCGTATATGAAAAGGACCGCATTGGAGAAGTGAAAATTGCCGATGAGGTAGTGGCGATCATCGCAGGTCTGGCAGCGACCGAGGTAGACGGTGTCGATTCGATGGCTGGCAATATCACAAATGAACTGGTCGGAAAGCTCGGCATGAAAAATTTGAGCAAGGGCGTGAAAGTGACCGTAACCGAGGATCACGTGGTTGTGGATCTGTCCTTAAATATGAAATATGGCTACAGCATCCCGGCAGTCAGTGAAAAGGTGCAGGACAAAGTAAAGACAGCGATTGAAAATATGACCGGTCTGATGGTTCTGGAAGTTAATATTAAGATCGCGGGTGTCAATATGCCGGCGGAAGCATAGCAGGTTTAGTGCTTTCGTAGCTTTTCATTTTCTTAACACAAAATACTCAGTTTGACCTTGACGGGGAAAAAACCGTATGATATGATGATCGCGTTAAAAGGGAGTAGTTATAACCATGTAACCAACAAACCCTGAGGATAGTAAACCTCATGGTTACATGCCTTGTGTAAGTCAGATGGCAGTGTGCTTTTGTAACAAAAAGCGTGTGCCGTATGATTCAAATGTGAGGAACAAGACTTTTAGCATATGTGGATGAAACGTATGCTGAAAGTCTTTTTTGTTTCATAGGAAATAGAGTCCTATGAAACAAAAAAACGCTCCGCGAGGATGCGCACTCGCGCGAAGCAGAAACATGTCGCAAGCGACCGCGCTCGGCGCGAGAATGTGCCAAGGCACATTCTTTTCATGTTTCATAGGAAATTGCGTCCTATGAAACAAAAATACTCACATGGATGTATACCTGGCGCGAAGCAAGACAGCTGCCAGAGCAGGTGTATCTTGGCAAGGGGCTCCAGGAAACAGAATATTTATGAAGGAAAACAAAATTAACAGGAGGAACAACATGGAATTTTTATGGGAAGGCGTCATGGCGATCACGCCGCAGCAGTTTGTGATGTATCTGATCGGCGGGCTTTTGATCTGGCTGGCGGTCAAAAAGGAATACGAACCGGCGCTGCTTCTGCCGATGGGATTCGGCGCGATCATGGTAAACCTGCCATTATCCGGCGTCATTAACCAGGTGACGGAGGGCATCGGGGAGACACAGGGTATTATACAGTGGCTGTTTGAGACGACGATCAGCGCGTCGGAGGCGCTTCCGATTCTGCTCTTTATCGGAATCGGGGCAATGATTGACTTTGGACCGCTTCTGTCACAGCCGATCATGTTTTTATTTGGTGCGGCGGCGCAGTTTGGCATTTTCTTTGCGATCTGTGCGGCATCGCTGATGGGATTCGAACTCAGGGATGCGGCATCGATTGGAATCATCGGTGCGGCGGATGGACCGACTTCCATTCTGGTTTCCCAGATCATGCATTCCAACTATGTGGGCGCGATCGCGGTGGCGGCGTACTCCTACATGGCGCTGGTGCCAATCATCCAGCCATTTGCGATCCGTCTGGTGACGACGAAAAAAGAACGCCGGATTCACATGACCTACAGTCCGAAAAATGTGTCCAAAACGACCAAGATCGCATTTCCGATTGTGGTTACTATCATTGTCGGACTAATTTCTCCGGCATCGGTGGCGCTGGTCGGATTTCTGATGTTTGGAAACCTGATCCGCGAGTGCGGCGTGCTTCCGGCACTTTCCCAGACGGCACAGAACGAGCTGGCAAACCTGATTACCTTGCTGCTTGGCATCACGATTTCGTTCAGTATGCGTGCGGATGCGTTTGTGCGGGTTGACACACTTCTGATTATGGGAATCGGTCTGATTGCATTTATCTTTGATACGATCGGTGGTGTGCTGTTTGCTAAATTTATGAACCTGTTTTTGAAGACGAAAATCAATCCGATGATCGGTGCGGCGGGCATTTCCGCATTCCCGATGTCCTCACGCGTGGTGCAGAAGCTGGCGATGGAGGAGGAAAAGGGAAATATTATCCTGATGCATGCGGTCGGCGCCAATGTATCGGGGCAGATCGCCTCGGTCATCGCGGGCGGACTGGTTATTAAGCTGGTAAGCCAGTATTTGTAATATAGGTCTGTCGGGCAGATAAAATGGAAAAGGAAGGCTGCACTTGAATGATGAAAAATCAAGAGACAGCCATTGCACTGATTGAGATGGAGGAAAATATCGGATGTGGAATAATTTTTTGATTTCGCTGGCAATTATGGGAAAAGGAATGGCGGGAATTTTCGTCGTTGTCCTGATTATTACGGCAGTGGTGCTGATTTTAGGTAAGTTAAAGTAAAATATAAATTGGAAAAAGTATCTTTCTTTTTTCTTTCAGTTTTATGCAGTTCGTTGACATTCGACAGAGGTAAATCTATAATAGAAACATTGTTTGTAAGAGTTTGAAAGGGCCAGAAGGAGACATGAGAATGAGTCAACGAAATAAAATTCAGCGCCTGCTGCGAAAAGGCGCTTTGGCAACTTGTTTATCCCTGTCAGTTGTGTGCAGCAGCTTATCGGCAGTTACAGCGTATGCAGGACCGGCGGATGATCCGGCAGCGGCAGCACCAGTGATCGGACCGGGCGGTCCGGGAACCACGAACGCGAATGCGGGACAGCAGGCGGATAATTCCTATTATAATCAGACGTTATCTAATCCGGTTGTCAATCCGGTGGACAAGTATTCCTATAGCCAGATGGTAAACGATATTTCGGCGCTGGCAAGCCGTTATCCGGGAACAGTGACCGTGAAATCGATTGGAAAATCGGCGGACGGACGTGATATCTACGATGTGATTGTCGGCAATCCGAACGCATCCAAGAAGATTTTGTTCCAGGGGGCGATTCATGCCAGAGAGTATATCGTTGTACCGCTGATGATGCAGCAGCTCGAGTATCTGGCAGCTGGATTTACGAATAATGGTACCTATATGACGCAGCCGCTTTCTAACATATTGGGACAGGTGGCATTTCATTTTGTGCCGATGCTGAATCCGGATGGAGTCACGATCAGCCAGATGGGCGAGAATGGTATTCAGTCGGAGGAACTGCGCCAGACGATGCAGGCGGCGTACGCGGCGGACAAGGCATCCAGCCGGACAACGGTCAGCTATGAAGAGTATATGAGACGCTGGAAGGCGAATGCACGCGGTGTCGATCTGAACTATAACTTTGCAGCAAACTGGGAGGGAATCAATGTGTCTTTAACCCATCCGTCTGCAAATGGTTATAAGGGAACCAACCCACTGTCAGAGCCGGAGAGCCAGGCAATCGCGAACTTGATTCAGGGAACGGGATTCAATGCGGTTATCAACTATCATGCGATGGGAAATGTGATTTACTGGGATACGCAGAACAACCAGAAAGCGGCAGAGTCCAAGGCGCTGGCAAACGCTGTTCATGCCTTGAATGGTTATTCCGTTCTTGGAAGCAAGGGCGTCGGCGGCTTGAAGGACTGGCTGCAGCAGGCAGCAGGCATCCCTGGTATCACGATCGAGGTAGGACGTTCCACCTGCCCGGTATCTTTCTCGGAATATCCGGCGATCTGGAACCAGAATAAGGCAGTCCCGGCAACGCTGGGATATTATGTGGCGACACATTGATGATGGAATAAAATGAAGATTAGATAGAAAAAGGATGTGCGACTGGAGTTGGAAGTGGTCGTGCATCCTTTTTTGTTTCAAGATTTGGAACGAATCAACAAAAACAGGAAGCTAAAACTATACAAAATGGAAAATACATTCTTTTTTCGAAAATATGGTTGACAAATTCTGCAACATGATCTAATATAAAATCACAAAAGGAACAAAAATTCCATAAACGACAAAAAAGAACAAATTAAATGAAATGGAGGATTTCAACATGAAAACAAGAGAAGTTGTATTCTACAGCGAAGGCGCAAAGATGGTAGGAGATATTTATCTCCCGGATGATTACAAAGAGGGCGAGAAGAGACCAGCAGTTCTGTGTAACTCTGGATGGACCGGCGTTAATAAGTGCTATCCGGCACTGTTTGCAAGAGCTTTAACAGCAAGAGGATTTGTATGCATGGGCTTCGATTACAGAGGATTTAAGCCGAGTGAGAATGTTCATCCATGCCTGCCGAAGTACACAACCCTTGAGACAGAGGTTGAAGACGTGGCAAACGCATTTACCTTTATGCAGATTCAGCCGGAAGTAGATCCGGAACGCTGCGGACTTCTTGGATGGGGTGTCGGCGGTGCTGTATGCGTAACCGTTGCAGCGCGTGACAAGGAAGTAAAAGCGATTGCAACCCTGAACAGCTTTGTAAATGGCGAGCGCTGGATGCGTGACGGCATGGGAAATGATAAGTTTGGAAAGAGCGTTGCACGCCTCAGAGAAGACCGTATCAAGAGAATTACAACCAACGATCCGGTTCTGATGCATCCGTACACCGATTATCCGAACATCACAGAGAGCGGCGATTTCTATACAGACCATGTATTAAAAGAGATCAACGGCGGTATCGGCGATTCTGTCAACAAGGATAATGGCGAGGAGTTCCCGACCCCGATGAGCACCGCAATCGGCGAGAGCTTCATCCGTTTCAACGTAGAAGACCTGCTTCCGAGAATCGCACCGCGTGCTGTCTTTGTAGGTCATGGCTATTATAACGAGCTGCATCAGCGTGTAGAGGCGGAAGAAGCATACCGTCTGGCACAGGAGCCGAAGCAGTTATACTATGTAGATGGCAAGCACAATGAGTGGATGTTCGACGACGATCCGAAGTTCCAGGCACTGGCTGACGCGCTGGCAGCATTCTACAAGGAGAATCTGAAAGCATTCCAGTTTGGTTTACAGAAATAATCTATGGACAGAGAAAAAGAGATTGCATATTTAATGCAGGGAGCGTATGACCTCCATATGCACGCAGCCCCGTCCCCCTTTCATCGAGTTTTGGATGATTACGGGCTGTTAGAAGAAGCCGGGAGAGCCGGAATGGCAGGAATTATGCTGAAATCTCACTATGAGTCCACGATTGCGCGGGCAATTCTGGCCAATATCCACTGTGCTTCGTGTACGAAAGCCTATGGCGGTCTGGTGTTAAACTGGCCAGTCGGAGGACTCAATCCATATGCGGTTGAAAATGCGATGAAGCGCGGATGCCGTATCGTGTGGATGCCGACCCGGGACGCAAAGAACTCTTTGTGTTCCGGGAATATGCCGGGAGATTTCTTTGACCGCTCTGGAATCTCTATCCTGACCGAAACAGGGGAGCTGAGGGCGGAAGTTTTGGAGATTTTGAGGATTGCCAGAAAGTATGATGCGGCAGTCGCGACCGGGCACATCAGCCCGGAGGAAAGTATTCTCTTGTGTCAGGAGGGAATCCGGCAGGGAAACCGTATGGTTCTGACACATCCAGAATTTCCGCGGACGCGTGTCGATGTAAAAACGCAGAAACAGCTGGCAGCTCTGGGCGTTTATATTGAAAAATGCTGGTATAATGTGGCAGAAAAGGAATGCACGGCGCAGGAGATGGCAGACCATATCCGGGTAGTCGGAGCAGAACACTGTTTTATGGTAACGGATCGGGGGCAGACTTCAAGAGAACACCCGGTGGAAGCGATGAAGTTGTTTATGCAGACATTGCTGGATGAGGGAATCACGGAAGATGAGATTTATGTGATGACGCATACGGTGCCCCGGAAGGTGCTGGGAGAGTTATAGTAAATTTGATAATTGAATATGAAAAAATAAAAAGGTCAAAAATCAATTATAAGTTTACTTATAAGAATTCTTGACCTTTTTATTTTTTTCGAGAAGTACTTTTAAGAAGGTAAGGGATAATATAGTGTACTGGAAGGAGGATATCTATGGAATATACCAATATGTCGTTTCTATATGATTTTGCATTTATGTCGCTGCTGCTGATTATAGCCCAGTTCCTGCGTTCCCGTATAAAATTTTTGCAGATGTTTTATATTCCAGCGTCTGTTCTGGCAGGTCTGATGGGACTTGTCCTGGGACCGCAGTTTTTAAACGTGATTCCGTGGAGCGGTAAAATAGGAAGTTATGCTTATATGCTGGTATGTGTATTATTTGGCGGTTTGTTCCTGGGAAAAAAAGATAAAACCAATGTAAAACAGATTCTGACAAAGGTGGGCGATTCCTTTTGTGTCAATATGGGAGCTGAATTTTTCTGTTTTGGTATTGCACTGCTGGTAGGCGGTGCACTGATGAAAATTTTGTTTCCAAATGTATTTACAGAAATTGCCCTGCTGATGCCATCTGGATTTTGCGGTGGACATGGCTATGCTTCAACGATTGGAACGGCACTTAACAATTCACTGGGACGTGAAGATGGCGTTGTACTGGGGCAGACGTTTGCAACCGTGGGCCTGTTAGTTGGTTTGTTTGTAGGAATTGCCTGTATTAACTATGCAACCAGACATGGAGGAACACGTCTGGTAGAAAAAGCGGAATCTCTTCCGGAAGAGTGCCGCACAGGAATCGTTCCAGTAGGTAAGAGAAATTCGATGGGAGAAGAAACCATCAATCCAATGAGTATGGATCCGTTGGCATTTCATCTTGCACTCACGCTGACTGCAACACTGTGTGGTTATAAGTTCTACGATTTTTATAAACAGTTCTTACCGAATGTAGAATTACCGGTTATGTGCCTGGCAATGATATTTGGTGTCATTATTAACACGATTATAGGGCATACTCGTTTTAAAGACAGTATTGATGAGCATGTGGAAGGACGGATTGGTTCGATGGTAACCGATTATCTGGTTGGCTTTGGTGTGGCATCTATTTCGATTTCCATTGTACTTGAATTTGCAGGTCCGATTTTAGTTTTATGTGTATTAGGAATGCTGACATCCCTGTTTTTAGTATTTGTAGTTGGACAGAAGCTGTTCCGCAATTTCTGGTTTGAACGATCAATTTTTGTATTTGGATGGACAACAGGAGTGGTGGCAATCGGTGTTACGCTTCTTCGAATTGTAGATCCGGAAGGAAAGAGCGGCACATTGAATGACTATGGATATTCGTATACGCTGCAGTCCGTGATTGAGGTCTTTATCATCGCATTTACGCCAATTTTGACGGTTTCCATGGGATGTATTGCAGTTGGTGTGATTGAAACGGGAATTGCTGTGGTGCTCTTCTTGATATGTGCAAAATGCTTTGGTGTACATAATGAGAAGATGAATGAGCTTCGGGAAGGTGAAGCAGAGGTCATAAGTAAATAAGTCTTTGTATATTCTGAAAAATGTGTGGTTGGACATGAAAATGAACAGCCACACATTTTTTATTGATAGAAAGTTCGCCTCGGACTAATGTAGGTGAAATAGAGGAGAATGATGAGAGAAAGAAAATCTCTCATTTTTATGGTGAAGTGCATTGACTCCCCAGATTCCCAGAAGGACGAGAGCAATACCGAAAAATTCATGGAAACCGAAAGGCTCGCTAAGAATAATAACGCCTGTAAATACAGCTGTAACAGTGGAGATGCCGCTGAAGCTGGATGCAGTAGCCATGGACATATGGGTAAAAACTATGTTCCGCAGTGCTGAAGCATAAAGTGAGGACCCGATGGATAAGGCAAGAAGACAGCCAACGATAACAGGATCCGCGAGCGGACGAAATAACTCGATGGGATCGTTGGAAACAAGGTGCGTTATCAGAGAAATGCTTCCATAAACGGCGAACATAGCGAAGCTCATAGCATAGGTAATGTCCAGAGGTGTCAGATGTTTTCCGAGCTTCCGGATACAGAGATTTAAGGAAGAGGACATAAAGGCAGCCATTAACAACAGGAAAAAGCCCCATACGGTTGCAGCCTTATCCTCAGAATTTCCGGCAACAATGAAAATACCTAAAAAGCTAAGAAGAATAAAGAAAAATTGTCCTGCAGAGGGCTTTTCGTGAAAAAACGGAATGGCAAGCAAGGTGGTGATTAGCGGGATTAATGCCAGAATCACACTTGCTTTCCCAGAAGGATAGAAGCACATGCCGGTGGTTTCAAAAAAGCCATTAAGCAACTGGAAAATACAGATAGGAAGAATACATATGCCCATATCACGAAGAGAACGTAGATGAATTCGTTCGGTATGTTTTAAGGCGTAAAGTAGCACAAGACAGATTGCAAAACGAAGTGCAATTAGTAGTGCGGTATCTCCATTTAGGCGTGCAGTTAAGATTTTTAGCGGTAAATAAGAAATGCCAAATAAGAAGTTGTATAGGATAGCTCCTAGGATTGGATTAGTTTGTGCAAATTTCATGACGTTCCTTTCAACATGATTATATGATAAATGGTTCAATATAGGAAATATATGTCAAAGAAACCTCTGTAATCAAGGAAGAATTGCAGAGGTTTCTTTAATTTTTATATGTTTTTATATTTTGTGCGAACGCTTTTAATTTGAAAAGCTATACCTTATCGGAACTGCCAGATCCTGTTTTATCAAATTTTTTATAATTTTTAATCAGAATTCCCAGACTGGCGGTGGCGCCGATCATGATGAGGGCGGCGAACATTCCGCCGAAGTTTGCGATGATCTTGACACCATTGACACCAACGGTTGCGATCATGATGTAGCCGACTGCCATCGGAACGACACACCACACAAGCTTTAACCACATCGGGGAGTCCGGGGAATCCGGGTTGATACCCTGAGTGGAGATGCCTGCCATAGCGATACAGTTGGAGTTGCAGGCGGTAATGGTGCTGAGGAAGATCAGAACAACGAATAATGGGATGATCAGATTTCCAAGCGGAAGAGCTCCTAACATATCATAAGGAACATTCTCAACGCCGCGGTCATAAGATGCAACGAGGTCGAACAGTCCAGAAGTCTGAACCCACAGAGAGGTACCGCTGACTAAAACCATCCACAGGGCACTGACAGAAGCACAAAGACCTACATATAATCCAAGCACGTGTTTTACCTTGCGTCCATAAGCGATCTGTCCCATGAAAGCGCCAGAGGTAGGTGCCCATGCCATCCAGCTGAACCAGTAGAAGGTGGTCCACCACTGCGGCCACTGGGTTCCAACGGATTCACCAGTAATCAGGATACGTTCAATAAAGGTACCTGCGAAACCGCCCAATGCCTCGGTAGAGAGGTTGAACAGGAAGGAGGCATTTGAAAATACCAGCAGGAAAATCAGGAAAATAGCAAAGCCGTATACGTTGATATTGGAAACATGCTTCATGGCTTTCTGGATACCGGAAACAGCCGTAGCAACCGTGACAGCGGCAACGACAATACCGACCATAAACCAGAGGCGGGCATTAGATGGAAGTCCAAGCATTTTAGAGATACCACCGGAAATATTCATGAATGCCTGTGCAACAGAACCAGCCATACCGGCACCGATGGCAAATAAGGTGATTGCGTCGATGGTCTGCATCCAGCGAGGATGGTAGCAGCGGTCACCCAGAAGAGGGGAAACTTCACTGGCGATGGAATACGGCTTTTTCGCGTTGTAATACATGAAAGCAAATACAACCGCCGGAACCGTATACATACAATATGGAACGATCGTCCAGTGAAGGAACATGGTTTCCATGGCAAATTTCAGGGAACCGCTGGTAGAAGGTTCAACGCCGTATAATTCAGTCGGCGGGTACGCGTAATGCGCGATCGGCTCCCCCGGTCCCCAGAAGAGGACACCGGCTGCCATGGTTGTTGTGAGGGCGATAGTAAACCAGGAAAAATTGCTTAGTTCTGGTTTGGCGTCCTCACCGCCGATTCGTACATCGCCAAATTTGGAAAACATGGCAACAACGGCGACGATTACGATTGCAAGGGCGAGAATGCTGGCAGCCCAGCCGAGATTTTTGATGATCCAGTTGTTGATATTATTGATGATTCCCAGAAAAGTTTCCTGATCGACAAGGCTTAAAACAAGGAACGCGACCAGAATAATAAATGGCGGGAAAAAGGTCATGATGCGAATTTTTGAGTTTTCATTTTTAGCATTTTTATCAGTCATTTATGATTCCTCCTTGTAGGGTGTATCCCAGATAGGACGATAGTCCTCCGGGTGGCGGTCGGTCAGAACGGTATTAAAATCACGTTCTTTTGCAATCCGGTTTAAATCAACGCTTCCATATAAAATAGCTTCTTCCTGGACGTCGCAGCTGTCAATCCGTTCTCCAATAGGACTTACCAGCTGGCTTTTTCCTGCGAAGATCTCATCGCCGGACAATCCACAGCGGTTGACTGCGGCTATGTATACAAGATTGTCCAGGGCACGGCACGCAAGGTTTAAATCCCACCATTCTTTGAAATAGTAGCTGGCGCGCCATGCGGCCGGGACTAAAACCAGTTCGGCACCGGCCAGTGTCAGCAGGCGGACGGTTTCTGGAAAGCATACGTCGTAGCAGATGACGACGCCGATCTTTCCGAGTTTTGTCTCAAAGACCGGGTACTGGGTGCCGCGCTGCAGATAAGTTCGTTCGTCTCCGACGGGATGCGTTTTTGAATAATGCCCGAGAATCGTGCCGGTATCATCGATCAAAAAAGCAGAGTTTTCGACTCCAGATGGGGTGGAAAAAAGAATCGGAGCCAGAATAAAGACTGAAAGTTCCTTTGCCAGACTACGCATCCGTGTCAAGGAAGGTCCATCTTCGATTTCGGCGAGCTTCATCATATCTGGGATGCAGGTGCCGAGATAGCCGACATTAAATACCTCTGGCAGACAAATCAATTTTGCCCCGTGAGCGGCTGCTTCCCGGATCTGTTTCTCTGCTTTGTCAAGATTATTAGAAACATGGAACAAATCGCAGTCCATCTGGAGCATGGCGATTTGGTAAGGTGATCGAGTTTGTTGCATTTGAGTATCCCCTTCCTAAAATAGAATATTTATTCCATAAACGACATTTATGATATAATTATAGAATTTATAAAGGAATAAATCAACCAAAATACAATAATAAAGAACAAAATTTACCTTTTTTACAAAGAAATCCTCCGAAATTTGTCTGCTTTGACGAAAAACAAATGTCAAATTGACGAATTTCTAAGGAAAGTATATAATAAAACCAAACGAAAATCGAGTGAGAATCTTGGAATGAATGAGGATAAACGATGGGCAATGAAGTATTGGAACAGATCATAAAAATCAAGGACGCCGTACCGAAAAAACAGAGAATTCTCTGCAATTATCTGGCGCTGAATTATGAAAAGATCGGCGTGATGACGGTGGCGGAGCTGGCGGAAAATGCGGGTGTGGGAAGCACGACGGTCATGCGTCTGGTACAGCTTCTGGGCTTTGACAGCTACACTACATTTAAGAAAGCATTGGCACAGGAATCGCTTTTGAAAAATACAACGCCGTACCGCAGCCTGCGGCAGGAATTTTCCCGTACCTCGGAGACGGCGAGCCGGGATACGTTCCATATGCGATCGCGGACGGAATCCAGGTGCTTGAAAATCTCTGTACGCCGTCAAACATTTCCCAGTTTGAGGCGGCAATCCAGCTGATGCTGGAATCAGATCAGCTCTATATATTGGGAATGCGTTCCAGCAAGGCGCTGGCGCTGTATTTTGAGTATGTGGCAGAGCGCTTTTATCCGCATATCCGCCAGCTCAGCCGGGAGGAAGAGTTTGTCTATGACCGGATTGCAATCAATACGACGCCGAAGGATGTGCTTTTAGTGTATTCGGTCTGGCCATGTACGAAAAAGACGATTCGTGTGGCAGAGTTAGCACATAACCTGGGAATCCCGATGATACTGATCACAAATACAAGCTTAAATCCATTGGTAAAGATCGCAGATGTAGTGATTGATACGAATTCTGTGAACCATCCGAGCGGTGATACTGCTTTGATGCTGGTAACGGAGGCGCTCATGAGTGAACTGGGAAGACGGACCGCACCGGAATCCACGAAGAATATTGAAAAGATCGAACAGGCATTGAATGACAATGGACTGATTCTCTGGGAGAATTAATCGAAGATGTGCAACTGAACACCCGATAAAACAGGGCTGCCGTTATTCCTCAAACGGCAGCTCTTCTTTTCGCAAAAATGTCCGGATCGACTCGTCCCACTCGCGTTCCAGCGTCTTGTCTAACGTAAATTGGTTGAGCGACAGCCCGGTGACACAGCTTAAATGCTGGTTTTCATAATGAATATTTAAGAACAGTCCGCCGACCTGCTCCGGGAGCCATTGGCTTTTGCGGGCGGTCAGAAACTGTTCGGTGGCAGCTTTTGGAAGCTTTAAAATGATGGAGAAGCGCTCCGGAAGCTTTTTTCCTTTTATGAGGGAAAAACAGAACGGGCGCAGAGTTTTCCAGGTTGAATATTCTTCAATCTGCCCCTCGGCACGCTCTTCTTCGGAATAAAAGCTTTTATGGACGCGTCCGTCGATGGAGAAGGTGTTGAACGTCACGATCTCCGCTTCCTTGAGCAGAAAGCGGTCAAATGTCTCTCCGATGAACAGTTTCTTGGTAAATAATTTTATATCACAGATATTGCAGGCAATCATATGTGTCCTCGCTGAGATGGTAAATTCGTTATTTTCTGTGTAATGTAGAAACAATAACGTAGATTCTATTTTATCGCAGGCGGGAGGGGGACGCAAGTGACTTCTTATTGGCAAGACGGAGAATTTTAAAATTTATTAGCACTCAACAAAAATGAGTGCTAATTTTCTATTGACATCTTGGAATGCTGGTATTAAAATAAGAGTCACGGTGATGGAAAATCACAAAAAAAGAATTTTACAAGCGTATATTTATGTAGCTGGATAGCAGGATTGGACGCGGCAGAGTGAAACTGCCAGACTCCATTTCCGGGAGCGGATATCCACTGTATTTTGCAATCAAAAGGAGTGTATAGATATGGCAGCAAAAACAGGAAGTTTATCAATCAACAGCGAGAATATTTTCCCGATCATTAAGAAATGGCTTTATTCCGATCATGATATTTTCTATCGTGAGCTGATTTCCAACGGATGCGACGCGATCACGAAGCTGAAAAAGCTGGCGCTGATGGGCGAGTATGAGGAGCCGGGGGAGACGGAGTATAAGATTCAGGTTACCGTTAATTCTGAGGACAAGACGATCACCGTCGAGGATAATGGTATCGGTATGACTGCCGAGGAAGTGGAAGAGTACATTAACCAGATCGCATTTTCCGGTGCACAGGATTTCTTGGCAAAATATAAGGACAAAGCAAACGAAGACCAGATCATCGGTCATTTCGGTTTGGGTTTCTATTCTGCATTCATGGTAGCGGACAAGGTTACGATCGATACTCTTTCTTATAAGAAAGACGCAGAGCCGGTTCACTGGGAGTCTGAGGGCGGCACTGAGTTTGCGATGGATAAGGGCGATAAGGAAGGCAATGGTACCAAGATTGTCCTTTATTTAAATGAAGACAGCACTGAGTTTTGCAATGAGTATCGCGCACGTGAAGTCATCCAGAAGTACTGCTCTTTCATGCCGGTTGAGATTTACCTGAAAAATGCAACGGCAGAGCCGGAGTATGAGACGATCGAGAAGGATCAGCTGACCGACAAGGACACCATCGTTGAGACGGTGGTCGAGGAAGCAAAGACCGAGGAAAAGGAGAAAGAGGACGGCACGAAAGAGACCGTGGAGGTATCTCCGAGAACCGAGAAATATAAGATCCTGAAACGTCCGGTGGCACTGAATGACATTCACCCGCTGTGGAACAAGCATCCGAACGAGTGTACCGAGGAAGAATACAAAGAATTTTACCGCAAGGTATTTATGGATTACAAGGAACCGCTGTTCTGGATTCATCTGAACATGGATTATCCGTTCAACCTGAAAGGTATTCTGTACTTCCCGAAGATCAACATGGAGTACGAGAGCATTGAGGGCACCATCAAGCTGTACAACAACCAGGTATTTATCGCGGATAATATCAAGGAAGTTATTCCGGAGTTCCTGATGCTCTTAAAGGGCGTGATCGACTGCCCGGATCTGCCGTTAAATGTATCGAGAAGTGCGCTGCAGAATGATGGATTTGTAAAGAAGATTTCCGATTACATCACCAAGAAGGTAGCGGACAAGCTGACCGGTATGTGCAAGACAGACCGTGAGACCTATGAGAAATATTGGGACGATATCGCTCCATTTATCAAATTTGGCTGCTTAAAGGATCAGAAATTTGCTGAGAAGATGGATGACTACATCATTTACAAGAATCTGGACGGAAAATATCTGACGCTGAAAGACTGCATGGATAAGGCGAAAGAGGAAGGTCATGAGAACCAGATCTACTATGTAACAAATGAGAAAGAGCAGAGCCAGTACATCAACATGTTCAAGGCAAACGGACAGGATGCGATCATCATGTCTCACAGCATTGATAATCCATTCATCAGCCAGGAAGAGCAGAAGCATGAGAACCTGAAATTCCTGCGTATTGATGCCGATGTCAATGACACGCTGTGCGAGGAAGTGAAGGAAGAGGACAAGGAAGCGCTCAAGAAACAGGAAGAGACGCTGACAGAGACCTTCAAGAAAGCACTGGGCGATGATAAGCTGCAGGTAAAGGTTGAGAAGCTGAAGGATGCTGAGATTTCTTCGATGATCACCCTGTCGGAGGAAACACGCCGTATGCAGGATATGATGAAGATGTACAACATGGGCATGGACGCGTCGATGTTCGGCGGCAGCGGTCAGGTGCTGGTACTCAACGCGAACAACAAGCTCGTTCAGTACGTCTTAGAGCACACGGATGGCGAGAATACGCCGAAGATCTGCGAACAGCTCTACGACCTGGCACAGCTCAGCCACGGTTCCCTGACATCGGAGCGCATGACGAAGTTTATCGCACGGTCGAATGAGATTATGGGTATGATGCTGAACTAAGGGCGTCTGGTTCACGACTGTTTTATATAGGAAAATATGTTAAAATATCATATATGATATAATGACGGAGCTGCTGCACGTAAATGTGGCAGCTCTTTTATTACCTGTCGTAAGAGAGCAAATGGGATTCACTATTTCACGAATTTAGGATTTATGATAGAATAGGAGCACTTAGCAAGGTTTTTTCAGATTTGACGGGGAGGTGCGTGTATGTTTGGAATCGGAGGATGGAAACAGGTTGGCGCGACGTTTGATATGAAACGGCAGGCGGCGATCAGGGAGCAGCTGGAACAGGAGGGAATTGAGTATCAGGTCAAGGTGCAGAACCGTCTGAAATCGGGCGTGCTTTCCGGCAATCAGCGGGCGAGGCTGGGAAGTGCGGGAGAAAATGCGGCATCGGAACGGGAATATCTGTTTTATGTGCAGAAAGCAGAGGAGGAAAAGGCGCGCCGTGTGATAGAAAGCGCCGGAAGATAAAACAGGTATTTTCTGAGAATGAAAGGCCTGAATGACGAAGGAGAGAAAATGGGAGAGGGAAACTGGAACGAATCGGATCTTTGGCAGCGGGAGGCAGAAGAAAATGGTCTGCAAATGGAACCTGAGCTGCAGAATGCGGTTCAGAGTCCGAAACAAATCCGAAAAAACTGCCGCCGCGAGGTGCGCCGTGTCTGCAATGTCCTCGGCTGGGCGCTGGCATTTTTCAGCGTGATGACGGTACTTGTCAGCATACTTCTGGAAGTGGCTGGCAACGTATGGGCGGACGGAGGCGTGATCAGTACGTTTTTGAACCGGATGGTAAATGCAGCGTGGTATGAGGACGGCGGAAGCACGCTGGTCATCTATGCGCTGGTTCTTCCATTCGTATTTTTAATTCTGCGCCTTGTCCCGGAAGAACGGGCAGAGAAAATGAAGATTAGTTTCCTGCAGTTCTGTATGTTTTTTATTTTGGCACAGGGATTTGGAACTATCTTTAACCTGCTGGGAAATGCAATCAATGATGCGGTGGCGGCAAGTAGCGGCGGCGATGCATCCGCGATGAACCCGGTCAACGAGATGCTGGATTCGCTCTCGCCGGTAATGATTTTATATGTAGGGTTTTTAGGACCCATTATTGAGGAATATATCTTTCGATGGAAACTCTTAAACCGATTGCGCCGTTTTGGCGATAAGGCGGCGATTACCTACACGGCGCTGATGTTTGGTCTGATGCACGGAAATGTGACGCAGTTTCTCTATGCGGCGGTGATTGGCGTGGTTCTGGGATATGTGGCGGTGAAGACGGGACGGATGCGTTATAATTGTCTGCTGCATATTCTGATCAACAGCTGGTCGTTAGTGATAGCGATGCTTGGAACACAGGATACGCTGCTGCCGCTGTTTATCACGTTTCTGATGACCGGGTTTATGGGCTGCACGATCATCGGGGCGTTTGTTCTGCTGATTTTCAATTTCCGGAAAATCCGGCTGTCCGATGGGCACTCCCAGAGGGAGTGAAATTCCGCAATATATGTGGGGCAATGTATGGGAATCTCGGAACAGTGGCATTTATTCTGGTAAGTTTGATTACGATGGCGTTTTTCTTGTCGAGATGATGTGGTGGTCAGTTGCTGTTCACAAGTAGGCACTTTTGGAAGTGAAAGTGCCGTAAGATAACGTGGTGGCAGCAGGAATTAGTTGTATTTAAATGCGAAGCCACGGTAACGCTGTTCATGTGTTTGTCGTGTATTTCACGGGATTCTGCTTGACTTCCTACTGTGTGATTACTATAATAAATAGTAATGAATACTACGTGATGTAAATTGCGTAACGGGAGGACGTTATGTTATATAAAATTATTGGTGACAGCTGCATGGATTTGACGGAGGAACTGAAATTGGATCCGCATTTTCAGATGATTCCGCTGACCCTGCAGATAGGGGATTACAAGGTAACGGATGATGAGACATTTAACCAGAAGGAGTTTCTGGCAAAGGTAAAGGCAAGTTCCGAGTGCCCGAAGACGGCGTGTCCATCGCCGGAGAGCTTCAAGGAAGCATTTGAGGGCGAGGCAGAATATATTTTCGTGGTAACGCTTTCGAACCATCTGAGCGGCTGCTACAACTCGGCGGCTTTGGCAAAACGCCTTTATGAGGAAGAGAACGGAACGGACGGGAAGAAGATTGCAGTCATTGATTCCCTGTCGGCGTCGGCGGGCGAGTTAAATATTGCGCTGTTCATCCGGGATCTGTGCGAGAAAGGTCTTCCGTTTGAGGAGATCTGCAGGCAGACGGAGGCATATCGGGATTCGATGAACACGTATTTCGTCATTGAGACACTTGATTTCTTAAAGAAAAATGGCCGTCTGACCGGTTTGACGGCTTTTATCGCGTCGGCGCTGAATATCAAGCCGGTTATGGGCGCGGACAGCGGTACGATCATCAAGCTTGATCAGGCGCGCGGCATGACCCGGGCGCTCGACCGGATGGCGGAGATTGCGTGCAAAGAGGGCGGCGATACCACAAGCAAACGTCTGGTGATCGCACACTGTAATAACCCGGAACGTGCTGAGCACGTGAAAGAGATCATGTGTAAACGGGCAAACTTCCGTGAGGTAGTGATCACGAATACGGCTGGCGTTGCAACCGTATATGCGGGCGACGGCGGAATCATTATGACACTGTAGGGAGAAAGAGTGGGTGATGACAGCTGGAAAGGTGGAAAACGCCGGACAGCTGCGATTGATTGAGGAAAAATGAAGCATACATTTTTTAGTAAATGCACGAAAATGCCGTTCAGATACCGGACGGCATTTCTTTTATCCAGAATTGGAAATTTGACAATTTTGGCAGGAATGACGCTTTTGCTTGGCGGATGCCAGGCGGGAGGTTCCATATGGAAAGAGACAATCTCATTGGAGCCAAAAGACAAAACGGTATCGGAAGAAACGCTTGATCCGGAAACAGATATAGACGGGCAGATGGAGTCAGAACAGGTAGATGGCGCGGAACTGGGGGTGGAAATGCAGGGGCAGGACGAATCTGGCAAACTTGAGGCAGAACCGGGAGAAAATGATTCAAATGAGTGTTCGCTTCTGTTTGCCGGAGATATCTATTTTTCCAACCATGTTTTAAATGCCTACGACCGTGTGGGAGGTATCGGTGGCGTCCTCGGAGAGAGCTTGCGGGAGACGATCGCAGAGTCTGATATTTTTATGGCAAACCTGGAATTTCCGTTCAGCGACCGGGGAACACAGGCGGCGGATAAACAGTTTACGTTCCGGGTATCGCCGTCCCGCGTGTCTATTTTACAGGAGATCGGACCAGACATCGTGACGGTGGCGAACAACCATGCGCTAGATTACGGCACGGACGCACTGCTGGACACGTGCGATACGCTGGACAGTGCCGGGATTTTGCATGTTGGGGCGGGAAAAAATCTGGAAGAGGCGAAACAGCCGCAGATCATTGAGAAAAATGGAAAAAAGATTGGTTTTCTGGGCGCGTCGCGCGTCTTTCCGACGGGCGGATGGGCGGCAGGATCGTCGCATCCGGGCATGTTTTCGGCGTATGACACGGCTTCGGTCGTGCAGGAGATCCAGAAGGTAAAGAAAGAGTGTGATTATCTGGTTGTCTATGTCCACTGGGGTATCGAGCGGAACACGCAGCCAGAGGCGTACCAGCGGGAGATGGGACATCAATACATCGACGCGGGCGCTGATCTGGTGGTTGGCAGCCATCCACATGTGCTGCAGGGGATTGAGCTGTATCATGGAAAATGGATTCTGTACAGTCTTGGAAATTTTGTGTTCGGAAGCTCGATTCCGGAGACAATGCTGGTGCAGGCGTCGGTAGATGCACAGGGAGAGACGGCGCTTTCGATTGTGCCTGCAACTTCATCCGCCGGATATACGAGAGAGCTGGACGTGGGGAAGAAAGAGGCGTTTTACCAGAAGATACAGGGGCTTTCGGACGGCGTGCAGATTGATGAGAATGGAAAGGTGCAGGTGCAGTAAAATCAATTCGTGAAATCCTGCCCCTGAAAACACCCGCTTTCCCTCAGTGCCTTGGAAAACGTATTCAAAAACGCCCGCTTATTTCCACTCCATTCCGGTGCGACCAGCAATTTTTTCGGTCCATCGCCGCTGATCCGGTGGATGACCATATCGGGCGGCAGCAGGCGGATACATTCGATCAGCAGCTCAATGTATTCGTCCATTGAAAAGATCGGAAAAGGTGCTTGTTCGTAGAGCTCTGCCAGCTTCGTGCCGCGTAAAATGTGGAGAAGCTGAAGTTTGATGCCGTCGATGGCGGGCTGGAAATCGGCCAGATAGCGGACGGTATCGAGCATCTGGGCTTTCGTTTCATCAGGCAGCCCCAGAATGACATGGACGATGACGGTCAGACCGGCGGCTTTCAGTTCACGGACGGCATTTTCAAAGACCGGGAGGGAATAACCGCGCTGGATGCGCGCGGCACTTTCCTCATGGATGGTCTGAAGTCCCAGTTCCACCCAGACCGGTTTTCGACGGTTTAAGCGGGCGAGAAGCTCCATGACATCCGGCGGCAGGCAGTCCGGGCGAGTTCCGATGGACAGAGCAGCCACATCCGGGTGGGCGATTGCTTCGGAAAAAAGCGGCTCCAGATAGGAGACAGGCGCATAGGTATTTGTGTAGGACTGGAAATATGCGACATATTTTCCACCCTTTATTTTATTTGCGACACGCGTCTTTGCCGCTTCGATCTGTTCGGTCACGGAGGTGTGAGCCGGCTCTGCAAAATCGCCGGAACCGCCGTGGCTGCAGAAAATGCAGCCGCCCGTTCCCAGCGTACCGTCCCGGTTGGGACAGGTCATGCCGCCGTCGAGCGCCAGCTTGTAGATTTTCTGCCCAAATTGGTCTTTCAGCCATGCATTTAACGAATAGTAAGGGCGGCCGTCGGAGTAGCGGCGGGGTGGAACAGAAAATGACCGACCATTGGAGGCGGCGGGGGTATGATGAAATTTTCAGGTAATGATATATGGGATTGAGTCGTTGATTTCATAGGAACTCCTGTGTTTTAATCAAAAATAGTAACTGAACAGTTGCCAAAAATATTACATATAAATGAAAGCTTACCAGAACCACAGCATTTTGTAAATACACGAAAGAATATCGTATTGAGGCATTTTGAGGAAAATGATATAATGAGCGCAGAAGAAAAGAATGCGGCTGCGAAGCAGACATATTCTTTTCTTGCGCCATTAACGAACGAACAGCCATGCGAAGCAGGGCGGTAGAGCGCGATAGCGCAGGTTCGTGAGTTATGATATAATACATACAAGAAGTCAGATTGAATCAAAATATCTGAAATCATAATCATATAAAGGAAACAATTGTTCACGGGTAGGCACTTTTGGAACCGAAAGTGCCGTAAGAAAACGTGGTGGCAGCAGGAATTTGCCGTATTAAAATGCGAAGCCACGGCAAATTCCGTTACTGGGCACGTATGCGTGAACAGTAACAAACAATTTGGGGAAAAGGAGAATGGATATGTCAGTCAAAGAAACACTGAAACAGCTGGAATCTGAGAAAACGAAAGTGCTGATGGCAGAATTATACGGGGCAGAGAAAGCGGAGGAGAACCGGGCGCGTTACCGCTATGTGGCAGAGCGCTTTGAGAAAACATATGGGGAACGTGATATCAAGCTGTTTACTTCCCCGGGACGGACGGAGATCAGCGGCAACCACACCGATCACAATCATGGCAAGGTGCTGGCGGGCAGCATCAACCTGGACTGCGTCGGCGCGGCGGCACCGAACGGAACCGACACGATCCGCATATTAAGTGAGACATTTCATCAAAATTTCAGCATCCATTTAAGCGACTTGAAACCGAGCACGGGTATGAGCGGCACCATCGACCTGACAAAGGGCATTTTAAAGGGCTTTGAGGAGAGAGGATACAAGGTCGGCGGATTTGACGCATACATTACCAGCAATGTTATCAGCGCGGCGGGCGTCAGCTCTTCGGCTTCCTATGAGATGCTGATCTGCTCTATGTTAAATACGATGTTTAACGAGGGAAAGATGGATGTTGTCACCTACGCCCACATCGGAAAATATGCAGAAAACAAGTTCTGGAACAAGGCGTCGGGTCTGCTCGATCAGATGGCGTGCGCGGTCGGCGGTCTGATTACGATCGATTTTAAAAATCCGGAAGCGCCGGTTGTGGAGAAGATTGATTTTGATTTCGGCGCGCAGGATCACAGCCTGATGATTGTAAATACGGGAAAAGGCCACGCGGATCTGAGCGCAGATTATTCTTCCGTTCCAAACGAGATGAAAAAAGTAGCACAGTACTTTGGAAAAGAGGTCTGCGCGGAGATTTCCGAGGAAGAGGTGATCGCAAACCTGGCGAAAGTGCGTGCATTTGCGGGAGACCGTTCCGTGATGCGTGCGTTCCATTTCTTTGAGGAAAATAAGAGAGTGGAGCAGGAAGTAAAGGCTCGGGAAAATGATTTTGCTGCCTTTTTGGAGGGAATCACAGCTTCGGGCAATTCTTCCTGGAAATGGCTTCAGAATGTATACACGACTGCAGACGTGCAGGAGCAGGGCATCAGCATTGCACTGGCGCTGACGGAATTGTTTATCGCGAAAAAAGGACGCGGCGCGTGCCGGGTTCATGGCGGCGGCTTTGCCGGTGTTATCATGGCGATGATTCCGAACGATCTGGTGGACGAGTATACAGAATACATTGAAAATGCGATCGGAGAGGGCAATGTATACCGCATGAGCATCCGCCCGCACGGCGCGATCTGCGTGAGCGAGCGCATCTAAAAATTGGGATCTGGAAAGGCGGTGGAGTTTATGGGAAATAAAAATTTGATTATCACAATCGAGAGGGAGTACGGAAGCGGCGGACGTATTGTGGGACGCAAGCTGGCAGAGGAGCTGGGGCTTCATTTCTACGACGATGAGATCTTAAAGATGGCGTCGGAGAAGAGTGCGGTCGGAGAGGAATTTTTCCGTTTAGCGGATGAGAAAGCGGGAAACAACCTGCTTCACCGTCTGGCTGGCGCGAAGAAGGCAGATGTGTTCGGAAAGCCGTCCCTGAAAGGCGATGTGACATCGCCGGATAACCTGTTTAAATTCCAGGCGATGGTGATGCGGGAGCTGGCAGAACAGGAATCGTGCGTATTTGTAGGCCGTGCGGCTGGCTATGTGCTGGATCAAGACGAGGAGATCGAAAATCTGGTCCGCATCTTTGTCTATGCCGACCGTGTGCGCCGCGTGCAGCGCGTTATGGAAGTAGACTGCATCAGTGAAGAAAGAGCGAAGAAGCGCATCCGGAAGATTGAGAATGAGCGGAAGAATTATTATAAATATTTTACTGGAAATGACTGGAAAAACATGAAGAACTACGATCTTCCGATCAATACGACCCGCCTCGGACTGGACGAGACGGCGGAGCTGATCAAGGAATATGTGAAGCTGCGCGGGTATATGAAGTAGGGGAAAATGAAAACAACCTGTCTGTGATGCAGGCTAAAAATTTCAGTTGAAGATTGCAGGAAGCAGGGCAGATTTGTAAGATGAGAAGTACCAGCGGATCGCCAGCTCAATCAGCTCCCAGAATGCTGGGAGAGTGATTCCGGCATTCTGAATTTGCCTTTGACGACAGTAGAATCATTACGACCTTATTACAAATTATTTACGGTTTGAAGCGGTATATTGACGGTCAAGATAGAAAAATGATACAATGATTTCAGAAAGAAAGGGGGCGAAAGAATGAGAAGTGCATCTGAATTTAGGCAAATGGCGCGTGAGACACTGCGCGGAAACTGGAAACTTGCGATGGGAACGGGATTAGCAGCGTCCCTGATCGGTGCGGAGATTGCCGATACGGCGCCAAATGGAATATCAGAGCTGCAAAAAGTGATACAGGCACGACCGGAAGTGAAGAATGTGCTGACGCAGGTATTTCCGATGCGCAGCATGCTTCTGCCCTGGGTGCTTTTGCTTATCTGGGGCTTGATGGTGGTTATTATTGGAGGTGCGGGGCAGATGGGATACGCCCGTTTCCATCTGAATCTGGCAGAGAAAAAGGAAGCGTCCTTTTCTGATTTATTTTCCCAGTTTTCGCGGATCACAGATGGCGTGGCGATGGTATTTGTGCGCGGCTTTTATATATATTGCTGGACCTGCCTGTTTTTCGTTCCGGGGTTTATAAAGACGTACAGCTATGCGATGACACCATATGTGCTGATGGAACATCCAGAATATTCCGCTAACGAGGCGATCACCGAGTCGCGCCGCCTGATGGATGGGAAAAAATGGAATTTATTCTGCCTGACCTTTAGCTTTATCGGCTGGCGGCTGATCTGCAGCATTCAATATATAATACCAGCGGTTCTTTTGTATACACAGGGAAGGCTCAGTGGTGTGACCGTGCTGTTTCTGGCAGTGCTGTTTCTGGCAGTGCTAATGAGACCGCTCAATATTGGCTATCTGTTTCTGCGCCCATATGAGGAGGCGGCATTTGCGGCATTTTATAGGGACGTGCGGGATGAGAAGAGGCAAATAGAAGAGATAGAAATGCAGGATAAGTGGAGTGAGAATGAGCCGGAGAAAAGTGAAAATGCGTGAACTCTGTCTGTACAAAAATGAAATCATTTGCATAGAACTGTGCTTGTGTAAGGATAGACGGAACAATAAAAATCTTTGAAAATCAAATTGGCGAAAGCCCAAAATAAGAATCTGCAATCAAAAATTTCCTCAGAAAGTGGTCAAAATGAAAGCTTTCTGAGGAGTTTTTTTGAGTTGTATTATTTATTTTGTTTTAGTCCATCCGTGCTTTCTCAGACAGCAAATGTTTCTGGCAATAGAAGAATGCCGGAATCAGAAATGCATCGGCGAGCAGCCATGCAAGCGGCGAGGCAAAACAGATGATGATGTAGCCAAAGATCGGCACCAGCAGGAAGCCGACCATGGCGCGGGCGATCATTTCGCAGACACCTGCCAGGATGGCGAGCAGGCTGTAGCCCATTCCCTGAATCGTGAAACGCCATACATTGACGATTGTCAGAGGTATGTAGAACAGGGAGTTGAAGGTCAGGAACTGGTGCGCCTGATGGATTACAACTGTTTCCGAGGCATCGACGAAGAGAAGCGGAATCACGCCGCCAAACACGGTCAGCACGATGCACGCCGCAATGGAGTAGATGCCGCCGATGAGAGTCGCGGACCGGACGCCCTGGCGGATGCGGTCTACCTTTCCGGCACCGGCGTTCTGTCCGGCGTAGGTTGCCATCGTGCCGCCCAGTGCGTCAAACGGGCAGCAGAAGAACATGCCGATCTTCTGACCTGCGGTGACGGAGGCAACTGCGATGGAACCTAAGGAGTTGATGGCAGTCTGGATGACAACCGAGCCGATCGCGGTGATCGAGTATTGGAGTCCCATCGGCACACCCATTTTGCAGAGAATGTAAATGTGTCTGCCGCTGATGCGCGTTTCCTCACGGTGCATATGCAGAATTTCAAATTTTTTCTTCATATAGATCAGGCAGAGAATACCGGATACTGCCTGAGAGATAACAGTTGCATAGGCAGCTCCGGCGGTGCCGGTTCCGATCTGTACGATGAAAAGCAGATCCAGCGCAATGTTTAAAAGGCTGGATAAAATCAGGAAATAGACCGGCGTTTTGGAGTCGCCGAGCGCACGGATGATGCCCGCCAGCGTATTGTACAGGTAGGTCGCCGGGATGCCTGCAAATACGAAGAAAATGTAGCTGTACGCGCCGTCGATGATATTGTCCGGCGTCTGCATCCAGACGAGAATCTGGCGTGTCATCAGGCAGACGATCACGGTCATGATCACGGCAAAACAGGAGGCGACCCATCCGGCATTGGCGACGAAACGGCGCATATCCTTGTAATCCTGTGCGCCGAACCGCTGTGCAACCGGAATGGAAAAGCCGGTGCAGACGCCGATGACGAAACCGTTAATCATAAAGTTGATGGCAGAGGTGGAACCGACCGAAGCCAGCGCATCAACGCCGAGAAATTTTCCAACTATGATCGTATCGACCATGCTGTAAAACTGCTGGAATAAAAGTCCCATCAGCATCGGAACCGCAAAGCCCAGAATCAGCTTCGCCGGGTTTCCATTTGTCATATCTTTTATGGTAGAGCGTTGCGAAGAGCGGCTCATGGAAAAATCATCCTTTCTAAAAAACGATTATAAAACTCTGAGAGTAGATTTTATAAGAAATACATAAAATTGGCAATCCGAAAAATCACGAAAAAAAGAAAAATAGAGGCACTTTTTTTGTGATATAGAAGCGGGCTGGTCAGCACGCGGTATTTTACAATCAGTGACATACATGGTATCATAACGGGTAGAGTGATTTTTATTTCATAGGAAATTGCGTCCTATGAAACAAAAAAACGCTTCGCGAGGATGCGCACTCGCGCGAAGCAGAAACATGTCGCAAGCGACTGCGCGAGACGCCCGAATGTGCCAAGGCACATTCTTTTTCATATAGAACGGAAATGAGGGTAACATACATGAAGAGACTGGCGGTGGGAATCCTGGCGCACGTAGATGCGGGGAAGACAACATTATCAGAGGCGATGCTCTATGCGGGCGGCATGATCCGCCATCTGGGGCGGGTGGACAAGGGCGATGCGTTCCTGGACACATATGAATTGGAGAAAAAGCGCGGAATCACGATTTTTTCCAAGCAGGCGCGGCTTGCATGGGATGATATGGATGTGACGCTCTTGGACACGCCGGGACATGTGGATTTTTCAGCGGAAATGGAGCGGGTGCTTCAGGTGCTGGACTATGCGGTGCTGGTCATCAGCGGTTCAGACGGCGTGCAGGGGCATACAAGGACGCTGTGGCGGCTGCTGGCGCGCTACCAGATTCCGGCGTTCCTTTTTATCAATAAAATGGATCTGGCGCCGGGACGGGAACAGGAGGTCCTGCGCGACCTAAAAGAGTCGCTGGGCGGCAACTTCGTTGATTTTGGTGCGGACGGGACGGAAAGTTTCTATGAAGAGGCAGCAGTCAGCGGCGAAGCGGAATTGGAGGAATTTCTGGAGACGGGACAGGTGTCTAAAGATGCGATCCGCAGCCGGATTGCCAGCCGGGATCTGTTTCCGTGTTATTTTGGTTCGGCGCTCAAAAATACGGGCGTGGAAGAATTTATGCGCGGTTTGGAAGAATATACGCTGGAACCAGTGTATCCGGACGAATTTGGGGCGAAAATATTTAAAATTGTGCGCGACAACCAGGGCGAACGCCTGACTTATATGAAGATCACGGGCGGCGTGCTGCATGTCAAAGACCGGATCGGCGAGGAAAAGGTAAATCAGCTCCGCCTGTATTCAGGCGATAAGTATGAGGCAGTGAGCGAGGCACCGGCGGGCATGATCTGTGCGGCGACGGGACTTTTGCACACGAAACCGGGCGAGGGGCTGGGAAGCTGTGAGATGGGAGCAGAACCAGTGCTGGAGCCGGTTCTTACCTACCGGGTGGAACTTCCGTATGATGTAGATGCGGCGGCTATGCTTCCGAAGCTTCTGCAGCTGGAGGAGGAAGAGCCGGAGCTGCATATCGTGTGGGAAGAGGAGAAAAAGGAGATCCACGCCCAGATCATGGGCGAGATCCAGATGGAGATCTTAAAAAGCCTGATTGCGGAGCGGTTTGGAGTCGAGGTGCGCTTTGGCGGACGCAGTATTGTATACAAAGAGACTATCACCGATACGGTGGAGGGCGTCGGTCATTTTGAGCCGCTGCGCCATTATGCGGAGGTACATCTGCTTCTGGAACCGGGAGAGCCGGGCAGCGGGCTGGTGTTTGATACCGATTGCAGCGAAGATATTTTAAGTAAAAACTGGCAGCGGCTGGTGCTGACGCATCTGGAAGAAAAGGTACACCGGGGCGTTCTGATCGGGGCGCCGATCACGGATATGAAAATTACGCTGAAATCGGGACGTGCCCATGTGAAACATACAGAAGGTGGCGATTTCCGACAGTCCGTGTATCGGGCGGTTCGTCAGGGGTTGATGCAGGCGCATTCGGTGTTGTTGGAACCGTTTTATGCTTTTCATTTGACGATACCGGACAAGATGGTAGGACGTGCGATGACTGATCTGGAGCGGCGGTTTGCCGTTTTTGAGGGACCGGTGCTGGAGGACGGGGAGGCAATATTAACCGGACGTGCCCCAGTATCGGCGCTCGATGGATATCAGACGGAGGTGACGGCGTACACGGGCGGATTGGGACAGATGATCTGCACGCTCGATGGCTACGGACCATGCCACAATGAAGAAGAAATCATTGCGGCAGCCGGGTATGATGCGGATGCGGATTTGGCAAACCCGAGCGGATCTGTTTTCTGTACGCACGGAGTGGGATTTGTCGTCAACTGGGATGAGGTCAAAGACTATATGCATCTGGAAAGCTGCCTGGGTGCGTCCAATGGAAAGCGGCGGATGGAGGCGATCCCTGAGCTGGGTGCGCGCTCCTCGGATGGACAGGGCGGCGGCGCTTCGGAAGAAATGTGGATCGGAACGGACGAGGTCGATGCGATTCTCGCTCGCACCTACCATGCAAATAAAAAGGAAGACGGCGGAAAACGCCGGTGGGGCGGAAAGAGCAAACGCCCGGCGGAAACCTATGGTGCCGGAGTGTACGGAGAGACGGCGCGGAGGCAGGAAGCGGTGAGACAGAAGAGCGATTCGAAAGTCGGGACAGCTGAAACTTTGGCATCTGGAAGTGAAGGAAAATCGGGAAGTTCTGTGGCTGGAAATGCAGGAAAATTGGAACATGCAGGCAAAGCGCCGGAAAGTGGCGGAGCGGGCAGCAGAACCGGCGGCTCCAAAGGGAAAATGGCATCGGCGGTACGGGAATACTTGCTGGTAGATGGCTACAACATTATTTTCTCCTGGGATGAGTTAAATGAGCTGGCGAAGATCAACATTGATAGCGCCCGTGGTAAGCTGCTGGATATTCTCTGCGATTATCAGGGAAGCCGCGGTATCGAGGTGATAGCGGTGTTCGACGCCTACCGGGTGCAGGGACACCGGACGGAGGTGACGGATTACCACAACATTCATGTAGTCTTTACGAAAGAGGCGGAGACAGCTGACCAGTACATCGAGAAATTTGCCCATGAAAATGGGCGGAAATATACGGTGATGGTAGCGACCTCCGACCGTCTGGAACAGATCATCATCCGTGGGCAGGGCTGCGGGCTGTATTCGGCGCGGGATTTTGAGGAAGAGGTAGACCGTGTGAAGAATCAGACACGTGAGCATACCAACCGACCGCATAGCGGACATAAAAATTATCTGTTGGATTCGGTGCCGGAGGAGGTGCTGCGGCAGGTGAAGAAGGACGAATAATGTATAAAAAGCGGATGTTCGTATAGATTACTCGAAGGCATGAATCAGATCCTTCTGCATAAATTTCATCAGTTCTGCTGCCGCAGGCGACTGCATTTCCCATACGGGGGCGGCGATGCCGATCTCAAAGGACGGGGAAGTGTCGAGAGGCAGTGTCACAACCGGTCCATCCCATTGTCGGGATAAAATGCGGTTGATCAGGGTAACGCCCATTCCTGCGGCGACCATCGTCCATGCAGCCGGGACATCGGAAGTCGAGGCGCAGATATGGGGCGTGATGTGGTGCTTTGCCAGAAGCCGGGAATTATCTGTTTCCATGTTGGGGTGAATGGAAATATAATTTTCATTGGCAAGATCCTGAAGCGGATAAATGCCCATCTCAACCGCCGGGTGTGACTGCGGAACCCAGATGCAGATTGTGTTCTCGCAGAGTGGAATGAAGGTATCGATCCCATCGCGGCGGCTGATGATACAGAAATCAAGCGCCTGTTCCTGAAGCAGGCTGCACAGATGGGAGCTAAGAGTATCAACAATATCGAATACATATTGGTTGGAGATTACTACATCCCGGATCGGAAGCTTCCCAATGAGGAACGCCCTATCGGGAAATATGGGTGGATGCACCGAGAGTATCTGAAGGAGCACAATTCAATGATGTTCAATGATTTGGTTCTGGACGGCCAGCTCTGGACTTACCTTGCCGATTTGAACGAGCAGGCAGAGAACAGATTACAGTTTATTATTAAGCAGATGCAGGAAGCGGAGAATGTAACGGACGAATTGAAAGAACAGAATCAGATGGCATGGGTACAAGCTATGAACAACATTTACAACCGGGCAGAAGAGATTGTGATTCATGAGTTGGTTCTGTAATAAAGAGTAAAATAAGCAAGACTGGATGTTATTCTACGGGAGATTGCATCCAGTCTTTTTTGAAAAAAGCTTACTTTTTTGTATGTGAAATATTTTAATGCGAATTAATGCAAAATTTCACTTACAAATCTTGAATAAATGTGCGTAAAATTATTGCTTATTAAAGTACATCTGTTATAATAAATACATACACAGAAAGAAAACAAATGTGAGTGATTTTAAAAACGAAAGTTGGTGAACACGTGGATATTAGAACGATAGCAAAACAAGTTATTATAGAAAAGGATGGCATTGCCAAAGCAGCAGATTTTGTTCAGGCAGGAATTCATGCTGCTGATGTAGTAAACATGTGCAATGCCGGATACCTTGATCGCATTCGACACGGATATTATCAACTTGCTGAGGCGGATACATCTTCTGAAGAACAACTCATTGCAGCGTTGATTCCAAAGGCAATTATTTGTGTGGAATCGGCTCTTTTTCATTATGGCTATAGTGGCTTTGCACCTCGTAAATGGTCTATTGCTGTACCGAGATCTATGTCCCGGACAAAGCTGGATGTAGATGTACTGGCTTTGCAAACGTATTATGTTCAACCAGAAATATATGAGCTGGGGAGAGTAACGGATGATTTTTACGGGGTTAAGCTCTCCGTATATGATCGAGAGCGTACGATTTGTGATTGCTTCAAATATCGTTCAAGGCTTGATCATGAAATATTTAGTAAGGCATTGAACGCTTATGCAAAGGATGAGAAGAAAAATTTGCAAAATCTTTCCATATATGCCAAAAAACTAAGAGTGTACAAGAAGGTCAATGAATTGATGTCGGTTCTGTTGGAGGGCTGATATTGTTGTATCTGTGCTCATGTGGTTACCTGAATTATTTAAAAATTGTTTATGAGCATCTTATATAGAGAAAATAATGATAGGAATTATGTGAAAGCGAGACGATGAGTATGTTAATGAATACGGCTGAGTATATTTCCATTATTGAAAATATTAAGAGTGAAATTACTGCGGCACAATATCGTGCGGCAGTTCATGTAAATGCAGATATGCTGCTTCTTTATTATGATATTGGTTGCGTAATCAATGAACATAAATCATGGGGAAACAAGTTTATTGATAACCTTGCAGCAGATATTCGGATTGCTTTTCCAGAAAGCAAAGGATATTCTGTTCGTAATTTGAAGTATATGGCAAAATTCGCAGAGATTTATCCAGACCGAGAATTTGTGCAACAGGTTGTTGCACAAATTCCATGGGGTCACAATATAGTTCTTCTGGATAAGGTCGCTGATATGGATGAACGTAAATGGTATATTAAAAAGTCAGCGGAAAACGGCTGGTCTCGAAATGTTCTTGTCCATCAGATTGAAAGCAACTTGTATCAGAGACAGGTTCTGGCAGATAAAGTTACAAATTTTGATCACCGCTTACCGTCTCCGCAAAGTGAACTTGCGGTGCAGACAATGAAAGACCCATATGTATTTGATTTTATTCCTTTCCGGGAAGATATGCTCGAACGGGATATTGAGCAGGCACTTGTTAGGGATGTCACCAAGCTCCTTCTGGAGCTTGGAACAGGGTTTGCATTTCTGGGGAATCAGTATCACCTGAATGTGGGCGGTGATGATTTTTACATTGATTTGTTGTTCTACAACCTGAATCTTCGCTGTTATGTAGTTATCGAATTGAAAACCGGTGATTTCAAGCCGGAATATGCTGGTCAGCTAAACTTTTATCTGTCAGCCGTGGACGGCATTTTGAAAAAAGAGCAGGATAATCCGTCCATTGGTTTGCTTCTGTGCAAAAGCAAAAATAATGTGGTCGCAGAATATTCACTCAAGGATATTTCAAAGCCGATTGGTGTAAGCGAATACAAAATAACCAGTAGTTTGCCGGATAATCTGGAAAAGCAACTGCCATCTGTTGAAGATATTCAGAAACGGATTAAATAAACCTAAGAATCGAAAAACAAAGCAAGATAAAAAGCTAAAAAATTCTTAGTAGTAACACTTTATATTTTACTACCAAGTTTACTACTAACAGGTAGTAACAACTTGCAGGGTTCTGCTCCAATCTGCCACAATTTGTAATTTCAAAGCATATCACAATAACCCCAGAAACCCTTGCAAAACAGGGCATTACTGGGCAAAACAAGGAGAAACAAAACAATGATAAAAATACTTTTCATCTGCCACGGCAGGACTTTGAGTACAGCTATAAGTGGCGATGAAGTGCGATAAAACGGAGCAAATCGTGGTGGAGTGATAGGAAAGGGACTACGGTTTTTATACGGATGACAAGGTGGAGGGAAAGAAAATATCTTATAAAAGTTCAATAATGTAGAATGAATTTAATCTATATAGTTTGTGCTGAACATTACAAGAAAAACGCTTGTATTCACAGTAACTGTTAAACACATAGTAGGTATGTGAGATACCTCTAGAGTTTGTGTGTGTGAATGAATTAATAGTGTTTTGCGTAAGTGATTCAGGGTTTTTAATGTGTCTATTCTTTAATAATAATATTACAGCATTTTTCATGTTTTGATTTATAATTCGTGATTCTATAGTAATCTCCTTTCATTGACCAATGAGTAAAATGTTGTTATAAATCCTTTGACCAATGAGTAAAATGTTGTTATAAATCCT